>NZ_JBVVPO010000004.1:227880-284545 GCF_055811795.1 Bradyrhizobium sp. MI1.7 | reverse complement strand
CCTGCGCGCCTGGTCTTGCAATTCCTCCCCCCCCACCGTGCCCTGCGCCTTGGGGGCGTTCACTTTTCGGCCCTTTTTAAAACCCGCCGCGCCCGGGGGGGGGGGCCTTTTTCAACGAGACCCAGTCCGCGCGCTTGCGCGCGGCTCTCCTTTCGGGGCGGCCAAGCCGCCCTTTTTTCTTGCGGATTTCTTGCTGCGGATTTCCCGGCAATTTGCCCGCCATTGTCGCGGATTTCGCGAACCGATCCCGCCCCTGCCGCGACCCAATCGAGACGCCCCGCCTCGAACGCGCGGGCTTTCGACTGCCGCCCTTAATGGGACCTCAACTCCGGGGCTCTAGCTTCCCGCCGATTTTTGCGAATCGGCGCACGCAGCGCGGCGAGCGGGAATTGCCAATGCGAGCGCCCGTCCGGGCCTCGTCCTCGTGGGGAAAATGGGACACATGTCGAAACGCCATGCGATGATCGTTGCCGTCGGCGTGCTCGCGAGCGCCTCCGCGCTGGCGCAAACCGAAACCACGGGACAGGCAAACCCCAGGCCGGCAACGGCGGCCGGTACGGTGCCGGCAGCGGCGAACCCGGCCCATGCTGCCGCGCCGAAGGCCACCGCACCCGCTTCGACGGCGGAGAGCCGCTCCGCCGCGGCGCTCGCGCTGACGCACGAGCCAACCTATGACGAGGGCTCGGCCCAGCGCATCAAGGATGCCGCGCTTAGCTACTCCGATCTTGCCGTACGCGGCGGCTGGCCGACCATCCCTGCCGATGCCAAGTTCGCCCTCGGCGTCCAGGGCGCCAGCGACGAGCTGCTGCGCAAGCGACTAATCCTCTCCGGCGATCTCGCCGCCGACAAGGCGACCGGCGCCCTCGACCAGGATCTCGCCGACGCTGTAAAACGCTTCCAGGCCCGCCATGGACTGGCGCCGACCGGCACGGTGACGCCTCGTACGCTCGCGGCGATGAACGTCTCCGTGCAGAAGCGCATCCGGCAGCTGGAGGCTTCGCTCCAGCGGCTCGAGAACATGAATTTCGGCTTCGGCCAGCGCTATGTCGTGGTCAACATTCCCGCTGCCTTTGCCGAAGCGGTCGAGAACGATGTTGTGGCGCGGCGCTATCGCGTGATCGTCGGCAAGACCGAAAAGCCCTCGCCGACCCTGACGGCCCAGATCACCAGCGTCGTGCTCAATCCGACCTGGACGGTGCCGTCCTCGATCGCCAAGACCGAGATCTCGGCGCATATGCGCAAGGATCCGACCTATTTGTCGCGCATGCACATGGAGGTGCTCGACGCCCACGACAATCCGATCGACCCGCATTCGGTCGACTGGTCGGGCACGCACACGCCGAACTTCACCGTGCGCCAGCACAACGGCACCTTCAACGCGCTCGGCGCGGTGAAGATCGACATGCCGAACGCCTATTCGGTCTATATGCACGACACCAACCAGCGCAACCTGTTCAGCGACGACTACCGCTTCGATTCCCACGGCTGCTCGCGCGTCGACAATGTGCGCGATCTCGCCGCCTGGCTGCTGAAGGACCAGCCGAAATGGAGCCGCGCCGCGATCGATGCGGAGATTGCGGGCGGCCAGCACCTCGAGGTCGCCATGGCGAAGAAGGTGCCGGTGGCCTGGATTTACCTCACTGCATGGATGACCAAGGACCAGACCGTCCAGTTCCGCAACGACGTCTATAATCAGGACGAGCAGTTGCTGGAGGCCACCGCCGAAGAGGCGGCGTTTTTCAGCAATGCCGGCAGCCATCCCCTGACCGCGCACATGCACGCAACGCAGTAGAGCATGATCCGGAAAAGTGTGCAGCGGTTTTCCGAAAAGATCATGCTCAAGGAATAGCCGCTTCTCGCGCCATGCAATCGCGGCACAGGCGGATGCAGAGCCGCGTCCCTCGTCGCGGTTGACCCGGGCCGCGCCCCGGCCGCACATTGCGCCCGGCCTACGACAGCGAGCGCGCAATGCCTGACATTTCCAGCACGACCGAAACACCCCATGCCGACGGCAAGATCCTCAAGCAGGTCATCGACGGCGTCGGCGTGATCACCTTCAACAATCCCGACAAGCGCAACGCGATGTCGCTGGAGATGTGGGAGGGATTTGGCGAGGCGCTGACGAGCCTGCGCGATGACGAGACGGTGCGCGTCGTGATCCTGCGCGGCGCAGGCGGCAAGGCATTCGTCTCCGGCGCCGACATCAGCCAGTTCGAGAAGACCCGCCACAACGCGGCGGCGTCCGAGGAATATGCCAGGCGCAGCGCCGCCCAGCGCGCGCTGCTCGCCGACTATCCCAAGCCGACCATCGCCTGCATCGAGGGCTTTTGCCTCGGCGGCGGCATGCAGGTCGCGATGCTCGCCGACATCCGCCTCGCCGCGCATGGCAGTCAGTTCGGCATTCCCGCGGCAAAACTCGGCATCGCCTACGGCTATGACGGCTTGAAGCATCTGGTGTCGCTGGTCGGTCCGTCCTGGGCACGGCTTCTGATGTACACGGGCATGCGGATCGATTCCGCCGAGGCGCTGCGCATTGGCCTCGTCGAGCGCTTGTTCCCGATCGACGAGTTGTGGGGTGAGACGATGACGATCGCGCAGACCATCTCCGAGAACGCCCCGCTCGCGATCAAGGCCGCCAAGATCACCATCGCGCAGGTGTTGAAAGACGAGAGCCAGCGCGACCTGGAGGCGATCAAGGCGATCGGTCACGCCTGCATGGACAGCGCGGATTTTCGCGAGGGCCGGCAGGCCTTCATGGAAAAGCGCAAGCCGCAGTTTACGGGCAAGTAGCCTCGGCGACCGGGCTCAGCAAGGCGCAGGCGCCTGATCACCAAACACCTCGATCAGGCGGAAGCGCTCGCACATCAGCATCATGTCCTCGCTGAATCGTCCGAGCCGGCCGAAATAGGTCCGATGGGCGCTGCGCCAATAGGCGAGGCTTCGATCGCCTTCGCCCTCATCGTGCGCAAAGGTGGCATCGACTTCATTAAAGCGCCGATAGGTGATCTCGACGGATTCGATGACGCAGCGCGGTTCTCCGCGCCCGTTGAGTACGACCCAGCGCTCACCCGGCGTCGACGTGTTCGGTTCGTCTTCCGTGCTGCAAGTCGCGGTCTTGACGCCCTTGACGACGAGTTCGACCAATTCATCCGCGAGCGCAGGATTGTCGCCGAAGGCGAAGGTCCTGAGGTGCCGATAGTGCTCGGGAACCGGATTGCTCATTGACTTCCGGCTCCTCCGATATCGACCGCCTGCGGTAACTACAGCGCAGCGAGCACCGCTTTCGTAATGTCAGCCGTGCCGTTGCTGCCGCCGAACTCCATCGGCTTGATGCCGCCGGCGTAGATCTGGTCCACCGCAAGCTCGATCTGCTCGCCGGCTTCTGCCGCGCTCTCGACGCCGTGCTTGTCGGCGAGCCAGTCCAGCATCATCGCCGCCGACAGGATCATGCCGGTGGGATTGGCCTTGCCCTGCCCCATGATATCGGGTGCGGTGCCGTGGCAGGGCTGGAACACGGCATATTTGTCGCCGATGTCGGCGGACGGCGCCATGCCGAGGCCGCCGATCAGGCTCGCGGTGATGTCGGAGACGATGTCGCCGAACATGTTCTCCATCACCATCACGTCGAAATCCCAGGGACGCTTCACCAGCATCGCCGAGCAGGCATCGACATAGAGCCGGTCGGTCTTCACGTTCGGATGCTTCTTCTCGATCTCGTCGAAGATGCCGCGGAAGAACGCAAAGGCCTTGAACACGTTCGCCTTGTCGACGCAGGTCAGCATCCCCGGCTTGCCGCGCGCCTTGCGCCGCTCGGCGAGCCGAAACGAGAACTCGAACAGGCGTTCGGAGGTCTTGCGCGTGATCACCATGGTCTCGCGCGCGTCCTCATGGGTGACGACGCCCTTGCCCATCGAGGCGAACAGGCCTTCGGTGGATTCGCGGATCACGACGAGATCGATGCCGCGCTGGTCGGCGCCGACGATCGGGCTCGGCACGCCCGGAATGAGCCGCGCCGGGCGCACGCCGGCATAGAGATCGAAGATGAACCGCAGCTCGATCTGTGGCGCGATCTCGGTATTATCGGGATAGCGCACCGACGGCAGGCCGCAGGCGCCGAGCAGGATCGCGTCGGCCTCCTCGCAGAGCTTGATAGTGGAATCCGGCATCGACTTGCCGGTCGCGAGATAATTGTTGGCGCCGGCGGGCGCCTCGGTGAAGCGGAAGCTCAGGCCGGACTTCGCCTCGATCTTGCGCAAGACTTCGATGGCCGGTGCCATGACTTCGGGACCGATGCCGTCACCGGCGAGCACGGCAATGTGGAAGGCGTTGTTTGCGGACATGGCGGTTCCTGCGTGAAGAAAGGCGTGGCTCGTCATTGCGAGGAGCGAAGCGACGAAGCAATCCAGACTGTGTCCGCGGACGGATTTCTGGATTGCTTCGCTTCGCTCGCAATGACGACGGAGAGAGTGAGACTACGGCGTCAGCACCGTGCGACCGACCACCGCGCCCTGCTGCAATTGCACCAGCGCGTCATTGGCCTTGTTGAGCGGCTGACGCGTCACCGGGATCGGCGGCACGTTCTTCGCGCGCACGAGGTCGAGCAGTTCCTGCGTCTCGCGCAGATTGCCGACATAGCTGCCCTGGATCGTCACCGCCTTGATCGGGATCAGCGGCAGCGCCCAGGTCGCGCCGCCGCCGAACAGGCCGACGATGACGAGCTTGCCGCCCTTGGTCAGGCAATCGAAGCCGAGTTGCGTGGTCGCGGCGTTACCGACGAGATCGATCACGGCGCGGATCGGCCCGCCCGCCTTTTTGGCAAGCTGCTCCAGCGCATCCGGCGCCTTGGGATCGACGGTCGCGAGCGCGCCGGCCTTTTCGGCGGCCTCGCGCTTCCTGGCGTCGATGTCGACCATGATCGCGCCCTTGCCGCCCATTGCCTTCAGCAGCGACAGCGCCATCAGGCCAAGACCGCCGGCGCCGAACATCACGATCGGCGTGTCAAAATGCTGCTCGACCTTCTTCAGCGCGCTGTAGGTGGTGACGCCCGAGCAGGCGTAGGGCGCCGCCGAGGCGGGATCGAGCCCCTTCAGGTTGAGCAGATAGCGCGGATGCGGCACCAGCATGTGGTCGGAATAGCCGCCGTCGCAATAGACGCCGAGCGAGCGCGGCGTCAGGCACATGTTCTCGTCACCGGCCAGGCACGTGGCGCACTTGCCGCAACCGATCCAGGGATAGACCAGGCCGACATCGCCGAGCCTGAGATCGCGCTGGTCGGTCGGCTTCACGTCGGGGCCGAAGGCTGCGATTTCGCCGACCGTCTCATGACCCATGGTCAGCGGCAGATTGATACCGCGGTCCTTCAGCGACAGCGGCTTGCGGCCGTGGCCGAGATCGTAGCCGCCTTCCCAGATGTGGAGGTCGCTGTGGCAGACGCCGGCGGCCTTCACCTTGATCAGCACCTGCGTGCCCGACGGCTGCGGCGTGGCCTCGTCGAACTCCTGCAGCGGCGCCTTGAAATCGGCGACCTTGAAACTCTTCATCGGCGTCCTCCCGGCATACTTCTTTGTCGTCGCCACCATGCCATGACCGGCGGGGCTAAACAAATCCGCTACCGTCTTTAGTTCAGGCCAGCGGATGGTGGCAAGCCGCGAACTGGCCGGGTGCGACCTCGCGCAACTCCGGTATCTCCGCGCTGCATCGCTGGTCGGCCCGCGGGCAGCGGGTGCGGAAGCGGCAGCCGGACGGCGGCGCAATCGGCGATGGCGGCTCGCCGGTCGCCACACTCTCGACGGGACGCACGTCCGGATCGGGCACCGGGATCGCCTGCAACAGCAGGTCCGTGTAGGGATGCGCGGGCCTTGCGAACAATTGCTCCGACGGCCCGACCTCGCAGAGGCGGCCGAGATACATCACCGCGACGCGGTCGCTGACCGCTTTCACCACCGCGAGGTCATGCGCGATGAACAGCAGCGTCAGGCCGAAGCGCGCCTTCATCTCCTCGAGCAGATTGAGGATCTGCGCGCGGATGGAGACGTCGAGCGCCGAGACCGGCTCGTCGCAGACGATGAATTCGGGGTTGAGCACCAGCGATCGTGCGATGCAGATGCGCTGGCACTGGCCGCCGGAGAATTCGTGCGGCAGGCGGCCCGCCACGATGTCAGGATCTAGCCCGACCGCGGACAACACCTCGTGAACGCGTCGCTTGCGCTCCGTGGCATCCTTGACGCCGGCGATGATGAGCGGCTCGGCGACGATGTCGCCGATGCGCCGGCGCGGATTGAGCGAGGCGATCGGGTCCTGGAAGATCAGCTGCACGCGGCGGCGCATTTTGCGCAGCGCCTCGCCTTCCATCGCGGTGAGGTCCTCGCCGTCGAACAGCACGCGGCCGGACTTGGCGCGGCGCAATTGCAGCACCGCGCGCCCCAGCGTCGACTTGCCGCAGCCGGATTCGCCGACCAGCCCCAGCGTCTCGCCGCGCGCGACCTGGAGGCTGACGCCGGAGACCGCGTGCACCGTCTTGTTGCCGAGACCATATTCGACGACGAGATTGTCGACGTTCAGGAGCGGCTCGGCGGGCATGGCAAACTGCATCATGCGCCAATCCCCTCCGTCATCTGGATGGGATGGAAGCAGGCATAGAGATGCCCCGGCATCTCCGCGCCCTTTAATTCGGGCTTGGCCTCGTGACAGCGCCCCACGGCATAGCGGCAACGCGGCGCAAACGAGCAGCCCCTCAGCGGCCGGGTCGGATCGGGCGGACGGCCGGAGATGGCGGGCAGCGGCGTATGCGGCGCGGTCTCCAGCTTCGGGATCGCCGCCAGCAGCGCCTCGGTGTAGGGCATGTGCATGCGCTTGAACAACGCCTGCGTCGGCGCGCGCTCGACCACCCTGCCCGCATACATCACCGCGACCTCGTCGGCGCGGCCGGCGACGACGCCGAGGTCGTGGGTGATGATGATCATCGCCATGTGGCGGCGGCGCTGCTCGCGCGCCAGCAGATCGAGGATCTGCGCCTGGATGGTCACGTCGAGCGCCGTAGTCGGCTCGTCCGCGATCAGCAGTTTCGGCTCGCAGGACAGCGCGATCGCAATCGCGATGCGCTGGCGCATGCCGCCGGAACATTGATGCGGATATTGCGCGAGCCGCTGCTCCGGCGCCGGAATGCCGACGGCAGCGAGGAGCTCGATGCTGCGCTTCCGCGCCGCCGGCGCATCGAGCTCGAGATGCTCCTGGATCGTCTCCATCAGCTGGGTGCCGATGGTGAGCACCGGATTGAGCGAGGTCATCGGGTCCTGGAACACGACCGCGAGGTCGCGCCCGCGCAGGCGCCGCAGGCTTTCGGCATCGAGCCGCACCAGGTCCTGGCCGTCGAACATCACGCGCCCGGTCAGCTTCGCCTTCTTCGGCAAGAGCTGAAGCACCGCGCGCGACAGCATGGTCTTGCCGCAGCCGGATTCGCCGACGATGCCGAGCGTGCGGCCCGCTTCCAGCGACAGATCGACATGATCCACGGCGCGCAAATTGCCGCGCGGGGTCGGCAGTTCGACCGCCACGTCCTCGATGGTCAGGAGCGGCGCGCTCATAGCGCCCCCTGACGCGGGTCGGTCAGGGCCCGCAAGGTGTCGCCGACCAGGTTGAAGGCCAGTACGGTCAAGAACAGCGCCGTTGCCGGCAGGAAGGCCAGCCGCGGCGCGACGTCGAGGCTGTCGCGCCCCTCGCCGATCATGCTGCCCCAGCTCGCCATCGGTGGCGGCACGCCGAGCCCGAGGAAGGACAGCGCGCCCTCGACCACGATCGTGACGGCGACGCCGAGCAAGAAGAAGGCCAGCAGCGGCAGGATCACGTTCGGCAGCAGCTCGCGTATCAGGATGCGCGCATGGCTGGCGCCGAGCGCCTCGGCCGCGATCACGAACTCGCGCCGCGCCAGCGTCAGCGTGGCCGCGCGCGCCACGCGCATGAAGGCGGGAATGCCGAGCACGCCGAGGATCAGGGTGAGGTTGGGAATCGACTGGCCGAGATAGGCGGTCACCGCGAGCGCGAAGATCAGCGGTGGAAACGCCAGCAGCACGTCCATGCTGCCGACCACCAGCGTCTCGAACCGGCCGCGGAAATAGCCGGCGAGGAGACCAAGCGCGCCGCCGAGCGCAAGCCCGATCATCGGCGCGATCAGCCCCACCGTCAGCGACACCCGCGCGCCAAAGATCAGGCGGGCAAATTCGTCGCGGCCGAGCCCGTCGGTGCCGAGCCAGTGTTCCCCGGAGAACGCCGCACGGCGCTCCAGCATGTCCATGTCTACAGGATTCTGCAGCGGCAGCACCGGCGCCAGGATCGCGAGCGTCAGGACAATCGCGAGCCAGGCGCTCGCGAACCAGAACAACAGGCCGAGCTTGCGCCGGCGCCGAACCGGCTCGGAGACCACCTCGTCCTGCATCGACAGCTCAAGCGTGGCCATGGCGGATCCTCGGATCGAGCACGGCGTAAAGCATGTCGACGATGAAATTGACGATGACGAAGCCGCAGGCGACCAGCAGCACCACGCCCTGGAGGATGACGAGGTCGCGGGTGTAGATCGCGCCAACCAGCAGGCGGCCGATGCCCGGCAGCGCGAAGATCGATTCCACGATCAGCGTGCCGCCCAGCAGGCGACCGATGTTGATGCCTGTGACCGTCACCAGGGTCAGCGACGATGGCTTGAGCGCATGCACGAACAGGATGCGCGCGGGCTTGAGGCCTTTCGCTTTCGCGAGAGCAATGTAGTCCTCCTGCAGGGTCGCGATCATGTCGGAGCGCAGCACCCGCATGATTCCAGGCCATTCCGCCAGCGCCAGCGTCAGCGCCGGCAGCACGAAGAAGCGCAGGTTCGACAGCGGCTCCTCGGTGAACGGCACATAGCCGGTCGCCGGCAGCCAGCGCAACTCGACCGCGAACAGATAGATCAACAAAATCGCCATCAGGAAGGACGGCATCGACAGCATGGCGAAGGCGCTGCCGGTCATGAAGCGGTCGAAGGCGCCACCGGCGCGCGCAGCGCAGGCGATCGCGAGCGGCACGCCGATCAGGAGCCCGATGAATTCGGCCATCAGCATCAGCTCGAGCGAGACCGGAATGCGCTCGGCTACCGCCTGCAACACCGTCTGCCCGGTGCGGAAGGAGCGGCCGAGATCGCCCTGCAGGACATGACCGAGCCAGCTCAGATAACGCCACCACAGCGGCTGGTCGAGCCCCATGTCACGGCGCAACGCCGCGACATTCTCCGGCGTCGCCTGATCGCCGAGGATGACATAGGCAAGATCGCCCGGCAGCAACGCGGCGATCAGGAAGGTGAGCAGCGAGACGGCGAGCAGCACCGGCAGGATGGCAAGGAGCCGCCGCACGACGAAGTTCAGCATCGCGCGGTCATTCCAGCCAGGTGGAGGAGACGTCGATCACGCCGTTGTAGATTTTCGGAAAGCCCTTCAGCCTGGCGCTCGACAGCGCGTAATAGGTGTTCTGGAAGGTCCAGAACCAGATCGCCTCCTTGTTGATCAGGCGGCTGATCGCGCAATAATCCTCGATCCGCGCCGCGGGATCGGCGGTGACGCGGGAGTGGTCGAGCAGCCGGTCGAGCTCCGGATCGGCGAAGTTGGCCAGCGCCAGCGGGCTGCCGCTGCGGAAGTTCGCATACATCTGCGGATCGGGATCGGCGAGGTCGACGATGCGCCAGGGTATGAGCTGGAACTGACGCATGAACGCGCGTGGCGGAATGGTGGCCTGGTCGACCTGCTCGATCTCCATGTTGGCGCCGGCGCGCTTCCAGAATTGCTGGAGCACCTGGCCGATCATGCGGCCGCGGGGCGTCGCGGTCACCATCGTCTTGAACTCGACCGGCTTGCCATAGTCCTTGATCAGCGCCTTGGCCTTCTCGACATCGAACGGCAGCGCGCCGTCGTCCTTGCACTTGACCCAGGAGCCGTCGCCGTAGGGATTGGTCGCGGGCCGGCTCAGGCCGTTGCTGATCGCCTGCGACATCTTTGGACGGTCGATCGCCATCACCAGCGCCTGCCGCACGCGGACGTCGTCGAACGGCGCCACCTTGGTGTTGAAGGCATAGACCTGCGCGCCCGAGCCCTTGTAGGTGTGCACGGTGAGCTTGGAGTCCTTCTGCGCCTTCATGATGTTGTCAGCGTCGTTCTCGTCGTCCCAGATGATGTCGGCCTCGCCCGATTGCAGCGAGGCGAAACGCGACTGCGCGTCGGGCAGCGGCTTCAGGATGATGCGGTCGAGATAGGGACGGCCCTTGTCCCAGTAGCCCGGGTTCTTCTCCAGAACCATGCGATCGCCGGCCGTCCATGATTTCAGGATGTAGGGACCGGTGCCGACGGGATTGCGATTGTAGTCGTCGCCCTTGGTCTTCCACGCCGTCGGCGAATGCACGACGTTGTTCTGGCTCTGGATGGTGTTCGTCGCCGGCAAATTCACGGAAGGATCGGTGAGATTGTAGACGACAGTATATTCGTCGGGCGCCAGCACCTCCTTGACGTTGGTGATGTAGAAGGCGCAGCGGCACTTGTTGGCGGGGTCCTTCTGCCGATCGAAGTTCTCCTTGAAGGCTTGCGCATTGAACGGCGTGCCGTCGTGGAATTTCACGCCCCGGCGCAGCTTGAAGGTCCAGGTCTTGTAATCGTCGGAATGGGTCCAGGACACTGCCAGCTTTGGCGCGGCCTCGCCCTTGTCGTCGAGCGTGGTGAGCGTATCGAAGATCGCGGCCGCGGCGGTGAAGGTCGAGGTGTCGTAGACCCCGACCTTGAGCGGATCGAAGCCCGTAATCTCCAGCTCCTGACCGACGGTGATGCTGCCGCCCGCCTTCTGCGCCTGCGCCGGCCCAGCCGGCGGAAGGAGAGTAAATGCCGCAACAAGGAAAATCGGCGCGCGCGTGCGCGCCGCGGCAGCAAGGTTCGTCATGGTTCCTCCCGGGATCCCTCGTCCGATGTTTCGGATCGTTGAATGACTCGGAAGCGAGCTTGGCGATAAATGCTCGCCACGGCAAGAGGAACACGCGAGAGATCAAACGCTGTAGTGGTGCTGCGATGCGCTCAGTTTGTCGCAGCCGTTTTGCCTGACGGAATTGGAGCATCGCCGGCGAGGCCGATCTCCTGGCGCAATGCGTCCGTGTGCTCGCCGAGCACGGCCATCGTTTTGGCGGGCGTGGTGTCGGCGCCCGACATCCGGAACGGCAGATTGAGCACCTGGAACGAGCCACCCTCGTCCTCCACGGACGAGAGCGCCTGCCGGTGCGCGAGTTGCGGATCGGCCAGCGCCTCGGACACGGTGCGATAGGCCGAGGCTGGCACACCGGCCGCGCCAAGCGCGACAAGGCATGCATCGGTCGTGAGCGGCCGCGACCAGGCTTCGACACCGTCCATCATGTCGGCCCAGTTCTCGCGCCGCGCGGCGTAGGTGGAGAAGCGCGGATCGGAAATCCAGTCGGGGCGGCCGATCACACCCATCAGGCACTGAAACGTCTTCTCGCTCGCGACCGTGATCATGACATAGCCATTGGCCGTCTCGGTCGGCCCGAACATCGGGCGCGGCGGTGGCTTCACCGCGAATTGCGAGCTCTGCAGCTCGATCACCGTCAAGGTCAGCATCGATTCCAGCATCGAGACGTCGATGTGCTGGCCCTGCCCGGTCATAGTGCGCTGATAGAGCGCCGACGCAATCGCGCCAAAACCGTAGGTGCCGGTGACGACGTCGGCATGGTAGATGCCGCAATAATCCGGCCGGCTGCGGCCGGGCTGGTACGCGAGATGCGCCATGTCGTAGCCGGAGGCCGCGTGGATTACCGGCGCGTAGGCCGGCAGCTCGGCCGAGGGACCGGTCTGGCCGTAGCCCGAGATCGAGCAATAGATCAGCTTGGGATTGACCGGGCACAGGCGGTCGTAGTCGAGCCGCAGCCGGTGCATCACGCCGGGGCGAAAATTCTCGACCAGGATATCGGCGGTCGCGGCGAGCCGGCGCACCGCCTCCTTGCCCTCCTCGGACTTGAGATCGAGCACGACGCTTTTCTTGCCGACGTTGAGCTGGCCGAATACGGTGCTGCACCCCTTGCGCAGCGGCGGCCGGGTGCGCATCGTCTCGCCGCCGTCGGTCTCGATCTTGATGACCTCGGCGCCCATGTCGGCAAGCATCCGCGCACAATGGGGACCGGCGATGGTGGTCGAAAAATCCAGGACCCTGAGGCCCGCGAAGGCCTTTGTCGTCGTCCCCTCATGCTTATCTGCTAACGGCATGCCTGCTGCGCCCCTCGGCCTCTTAGGAACTATCGAAGTTCTCTCTTGTTGATGCGCCGACCCTAGAGGGCGGCGGGTGAGTAGGAAAGTCTTTACCGAACGGACGCGTCTCACGGGCGGGCTTGGGAATTCCAGGACAACTGGACCCGTTCTTGCATAGCAATAAACGGGATCGGAAGAGGGCAGCTGTTCTTGAGGGTCTTGTTCGTCACAACCGAGATGGACGATTTCGTCCGCGTTGGCGGACTCGGCGCCGTTTCCGCTGCACTTCCCAGGGCGCTTCGCCCTCTCGCCGATATCCGGGTCATGTTGCCCGGCTACCGCGACATCATCGAACAACTCACGCATATTCAGATCGTTGGCCGCTGCCCGGCGCTCGCGGAGATGCCGGCCTGCTCGCTCGGCCGGGCTGCGACCAAGGACGGGCTGCCGGTCTATGTGCTGTTGTGCTCACAACTCTACGACCGACCCGGCAATCCCTATGGCGACGAGTCCGGACACGACTGGCCGGACAACGACATCCGCTTTGCGCGCTTTGCCTCGGCAGCCGCTGAGCTGGCCATGGGCAAGCTGGACAAGAATTGGGCAGCAGACCTGGTCCATGCCAACGACTGGCAGGCCTCGCTCGTGCCGGCCTACCTCGCCTGGCGCGGGGCCAGGCTGCCGTCGATCCTGACCATCCACAACCTCGCCTACCAGGGACTCTTCCCGAAGGACTCGCTGCGGCGGATCGGCGTCCCCGAGAGTTCCTTCCATATCGACGGCGTCGAATTCTACGACCAGCTCTCCTTCCTCAAGGCCGGGCTGGTCTATGCCTCGCACCTCACTACCGTGAGCGGCACCTATGCACGCGAGATCACGACGGAGGAATTCGGCTGCGGTCTCGAAGGCCTGCTTCGTGTCCGCTCGGATGCTGCCGAGCTCACGGGCATCCTCAACGGCATCGACGAGAGCTGGGATCCACGCTCCTGCTCCCAGCTGGCCCAGCAGTTCGGCGCCGGCGACTGGGTCGGCAAGAAGGCCAATGCGGATTATATCCGCAAGCAGTTTGGCCTGGCGGTCTCGCGCGGGCCGATGTTCGCGATCGTCGCACGCCTGGTGCACCAGAAGGGCATCGACCTCGTGCTGTCGGCCGCCGACGAGATCATCGATGCCGGCGGGCAGATCGTGGTCACCGGCTCCGGCGAGCCGGCGCTCGAGCAAGCGCTGATCGACGCGCATCGCCGCCGCCCCGACGCGATCGGGGTTACGATCGGTTTCAACGACGCCCAGGCGCGGCGCATCTTCGCGGGCAGCGATTTCACATTGATGCCGTCGCGCTTCGAACCGTGCGGGCTCAGCCAGATGTACGCCCAGCGCTTCGGCTCGCTCCCGATCGGTCACCAGACCGGCGGCTTGGCCGAAACCATCACCGACGGCGAGACCGGCTTTCTGTTCTCGCAGCCCTCGCGCGCGTCCTTCCTCGGCGGCGTCCGCCGCGCCTTCTCAGCTTTCGTGGCGCATGACCAGCTCGACTCCATGCGTCGCAGCGCGATGGGACGATCGTTCTCCTGGAGCATCTCCGCCGGCAGCTACAGCGCGCTGTATCGGAGGCTGGCATCGGTGTGAGGCTGAGGCGGCGCTTCTCCATTCTCCGTCATTGCGAGGAGCGAAGCGACTAAGCAATCCAGACTGTCTCCGCGGCGACAGTCTGGATTGCTTCGCTGCGCTCGCAATGACGATGTGGAGAGAGTGCGCGCCACTCTATCGCCCGTCACCCTAAGAGTGGAGAACCTCACCCCTTCCCGCGCACATCCATTTGCGGCCGCCCGATCCAGGCGCGATTGAGACACCGTGTCATCCAGTCGGGCTGCGGCTCGCCCCGCAGCCGCGCCTGCGCTTCCTGGTATGGACCGACATAGCGCAGCCGGTCCGGCAGTTTCGGATACACGCGCCTCATCCATTTCAGCGCGTTGTCGGCTGCCCTCTTGTCGCGCTCCTCGAATTCAAACCCGAAGCCCGCTCGCAGCCGCTCCGGCAACAAACTCGCCGTGAGCGCGCGATACCATCGCGGTGGCCGCAGCCACGGACGGGCGCCGCCAAGGATCTGCGCGGCGATCTCGCGCGCCGCCGGGCTGACGGTCAGCGTGTCCGACTGCGCCATCGCCGCGGTGTAGGCCGCAAAGCCGGACCAGTCCGCGGGCAAATCGTCGGCCGTCAATCCGAACAAGGCGCCGAACATCCGGCTCTCGCTCCAGTAGCGCTCGCGCTCCTCCGCCGAGAGCGGCGGCAGGACCAGCTCATGCGCCATCACCGCGGTCTCGACCAGCGTCGCATGAACCCAGCGCAACGACGGAATGTCGTTGGCGCAGTAGCGCGAGCCTGCCGCGAACGGACCGACGGCCTCGGGCATCGCGCCGACGATCATGCTGTGGCGCCGATGCAATTGCCGGGACGACAACTGCGCCCGGTCGAGCGAGCCGAACACCATCGCAAAGACGATGTCGAAGGTGCGATGGAAGCGACCGATCGGATCGGCAAGCGTTCGTGAATGCTCCGCGATGGCGGCAGCGACCCAGGGATGCGCCAGCTGCAACAACAGCGCGCGGCCGGCGCCGAGAAAGATGACGGCCTCCCGGTCGATCTGCCAGGTCACCGTGTCAGGGCCGAACACGCCGGCAACCGGTCCCGCGGCGTCGGCGCGGACCTGATCGAGGGCCAATTCCAGATCGTTCCCGGATACCAACTGCAAGGCCTCTCAAAAGCGGACGACGACCGACAATCCGCAGGGCCTGCGGCAATTCGATGAAAGCGGACGCGGCCCTACTCCGCCGCCATCGGCATCTCGTCCATATGCTCGTGCAGCACCACGCCGGCAAGCGGATCGAATTCACCGATCCACGGCTTTCGCGCCAGCACCGATCTCGTGTGGGCGTAGCCCGCATGCCAGCGCCGCGTAATGCCTGACGGACTGAAATCGATATCCTTGGTATGGGTTTCGCGATCGAGTTGCGGCGCCAGCAGCCGCACCACATGCATGCGGGTCGGACAGCCGTAGCTCATCAATTCCCTCACCGCGGGATCGTTGCGCTCGCTCTCGGGCAACCGCGCGGCAAGCTGGTTGATGACGTGGCGCAGGCGATGGGCCTGCTGCTGCCGCACGATCTGGCTCGCGATGCGGCTGGAGTACTGCACGTCCTTATGGCGGTTCAAGACCTCCGCCATCGTGGTCGGCTCGGCGCCGACGGAATTCCACAGATGCACGGAGAAAATCAGCGAATCCCTGCGTGGATTGTCGTCGAATACGGCCTCCGTCGGCGTGTTCGACAGGATGCCGCCGTCCCAATACAGCTCGCCATCGATGCGCACCGCCGGGAAGGCCGGCGGCAGCGCGCCCGAAGCCATGACATGCTTCACCGTCAGCTCGCCGTCGCGGCTGTCGAAATAGCGCATTTCGCTGGTGCCGACATGAGCCGCACCGACCGTCAGTCGCGGCGCGCAGCGATTGGCCAGATCGAAATCGACCAGCTCGCTCAGCGTCTTCTCCAGTGGCGCGGTCGAATAGAAGCCGGCGTGATCGGCGCCGAGTGGAAAGGAATCTCCCGCATGCGCCAGCGGGTTGGGCCGGAAGAAGCCGGGAATGCCGTTGGTGACAGTCGACAAATAGGCGAGCTTCTCGCTGAAGTCGGGAAAGGCGCCACCCAGAGCCCAGACCGGATTCTGCTCCATCCGCTTCCAGAACTCCTTCAGGCGCGCGAGCCTGTTTTCCGGCGCATTACCGGCGATCAGGCTCCCGTTGATGGCGCCGATCGAGGTGCCGATGACCCAGTCCGGCTCGATCCCGGCCTCGTGCAGGGCCTGGTAGACGCCCGCCTGGTAGGAGCCGAGCGCACCGCCGCCTTGCAGCACCAGCACGACCTGTCCCGGCAGATCGTTAGCCCCGCACACTCCGACATTTTTCTGCATGCTCGTCACGCTCCTGCTCCGGAGAGCCTGCCCCGTCGCTTCTACGCAAAATCCTCCGGCATTGTTACGCCCGGCGACCGCCGGCCGTCCAGCGACCATGTCCGAAAAGGGCAGCGCGGAACCAACGGTTAACGCTTGGCTGGGGCGTCCTGCGGCGGCTCGTCGTCGGCGATGGCGCGCCAGGCCGCGCCGTCGAGATCGTCATATTGGCCGCTCCGCAGCGACCAGAGGAAGGCGACGAGGCCGGCGCCTCCGAGCATCAGCGCCAGCGGCACCAGGATGACCAGGATTTCCATCACACGATCTCCCGCGCAGCTCCGCGCGCGCGCAACGAATTCAGCATCACCAGGATCGAGGATCCGCTCATGGCTGCCGCCGCAATCAGGGGCGTCACTACGCCGCTGATTGCCACCGGCACGGCGAGGACGTTATAGCCGATCGCCAGCCAGAGGTTCTGCCGCATCAGATACAGCGCCTTGCGGGAGGCGTCGATCGCGGCGACGACAGGCACCAGCGGCCGGCCGAGGAAGACGAGATCGGCGGTCGCCTGGCTGAGATGCGCGGCCGAGATCGGCGACATCGAGACATGGGCCGCCGCCAGCGAGGGCGCGTCGTTCATGCCGTCGCCGACCATCAGCACTTTGGCGCCGCGCCGCTTCAGTTCCTCGATCCGTGCGATCTTGTCGGCCGGCGTGACGCCGGCGCGCCATTCGGCGATGCCCAGCGCATGGGCCGCCGCGATCACCGCGGGCTCGCGGTCGCCGGAGAGAATCTCGATGCCAATATTGCGCGCCCTCAACGCCGCGATCACGGCCTGCGCGTCCGGCCGCAGGCCCTGGCGCACCGAGAGGATGAACTTCTCGTTGCCCTTGCTGAAAGCCACGATGGAGGCCTCAGGATCGAGCGTTGCCCCGCCGACCATCGCCTCGGCGCCGCAAAAGGACGGACGGCCTAGGCGAAGCTCGACACCGTCCACCACAGCGCGCACGCCCTGCCCGGCCTCCTCGACCGCGCCAACGATCGGCGACCTTGCACCGGCGGCCTGCGCGACGGCGGCGGCAACGGGATGGTGGCTCGACAGCGCGAGCCGCCCGGCAAGTGCAAAAATGTCGGCGGGAATATCGGCCGCGTTCATCACTTCGAGATCGGGCAGCGTCAGCGTGCCGGTCTTGTCGAAGATGACGTGGTCGGCCTCGGCGAGCCGCTCGATGGCGTCGCCGGAATTGAGCAGCACGCCAGCTTTGAACATCGCGCCCGAGGCCACCGTCTGCACGGTCGGGATCGCGAGCCCGAGCGCGCAGGGACAGGTGATGATCAGCACGGCCACGCCGGTCACGATCGCATCGTGCCAGCCGGCGCCCGCGATGACCCAGCCCAAAATGGTGATCAGCGCGGTCGCATGCACGACTGGCGCGTAGAGCCGCGAGGCGCGATCTGCGAGCCGCATGTAGCGCGAGCGTGCCTGCAGCGCGTTGTCGAGCAGCCGCGTGATCTCGGCGAGCAGCGTCGCCTCCGACGCCGCCGAGACCCGCACCCGCAGCGTGCCGGAGATGTTCATGGAGCCCGCATAGGCCGCCGTGCCCTGCTCCGCCGTGACATACAGCGTCTCACCGGTGATCAGGCTCTGGTCGATCTCGGAGCGTCCCTCGATCACGGTGCCGTCGACCGCGCAACGCTCGCCGGGCCGGAGCAGCACGATGTCGCCGGGATGGATCGCCGCGACCGGCACCTGCGAAATCTCGTCGGGCCCGACGAACTTGGCCGCCGTCTCCGCCTTCAGCGCGGCGAGATTGCCGGCGACCGCGCGGGTCCGCCGCCGCATGTTCTGGTCGAGGAAGCGGCCGACCAAAAGAAACGTGAGCAGCATGATCGCCGCGTCGAAATAGGCGTGCTCGGCGTGATGGATGGTCTCGACCACGGACATGCCGAGCGCAAGGCACACCCCGATCGAGATCGGCACGTCCATGTTGGTGGTCTTGGCCGACAGTGCGCGCCAGGCCGAGCGGAAGAACGGCTGGCCGGCATAGGCCGCCGCCGGCAGCGCGATCAGCGCCGACAGCCAGTGGAAAAAGTCGCGCTGCTCCGGCAGCATGTCCGAGACGTTGCCGGACCAGACCGGGATCGACAGCATCATCACGTTCATGGTGGCGAACGCGGCGACGCCGAGGCAGCGCAGCAGGAAGCGCGATTCCGCAACTTCCGTCGCTTCCGCACTCTCGGTCTCGTAAGGATAGGCCTTGTAGCCGAGTTCCTCGAGCCGATCGATGAAGCGGGCCGGGTCGAGCGTGCCCTGCTTCCATTCCAGCGCGACGCGGCGGTCGGTGAGATTCACGCGCGCCAGCGTGACGTCGGGGATGGCCGACAATCCGCGCTCGATCTTGGCCATGCAGCCGGCGCAGTGAACGCCCTCGACCGCGAGATCGATGTGCTTGATACCCTCGCCCGCGGCCCGGACGTAATGCGAAAAATCCCGCGTGACCTGCATGACGAATTCCCTCAGTTCAGGATCACGCGGTTGCGCGACATGAACACGCGTGTTCCTCGCGCCTCGCCTTCGATCACGAGATCCCACTGCCCCGGCGCAACCGACGCGGCATTGCCGCGGTAGATGCCGATGTCGGCCTCCGAGAGCTCGACCTGGAGATCGGCGCGCTTGTCGGTCGGCCGCTCCAGGCGGCCGCCGAATTTCAACCCGCTCATCGGCTGGCCTTTTGCGTCGCGCGCGTCGACCTGCAGCGTAGCCGCACCATCGGCGCGGCGCTCGATATGGGCGCTGACCTGCCATTTGCGCGCGGCCTGGTCCTGCGCCGCCGAGATCTCGCGATCATAAGTGAGGCCAGCGGCATAGGGGCTGTCGACGTCGGTGCCGGGCAGCGTCGCGATCGCGAGCTTCATCATGGTCACGTTGACGCCGATCACGAGCCCGAAGAAGGCGACCAGCATCAGGAACACTTTTGTTCCGGTCAGCGGCTTGGTGGCCATGGCAGTCTCCTGATCCTAGGGCGAGACGAAATTGTCGGTGGCGGTGGCGACCTCGCCCAGCCCGATGTCGGTGACGTGGAAGCGAACAGGAACCGACTTTTCCGGATTGCTTTCCGCCGGCGCAGTGACGAGCAGGCGCAGCTCGCTGGTGGAGTCGCGCGGGATCACGATCATCGGCCTATCCGGCGTCACGGAATCGATGCCGACGACATGCGTGGTCAGATTGGCCGGACCGTTGGCGTCGATCGCGATGACGCGGTCATAGCCGCTCTTGTTCAAGAGCCGCACCGTATAGGCATTGCGGATCGAGCCATCGCTGAGCCTGACCGCGACCGGGTTGCGGTCGTGCAGCACGTTGACGTCGAGCAGGCTACGGGTCGCGAGCGTGTAGATCATGATGCCGCCGACCGCCGCGATGATCGCGCTGTAGGCGACGGTGCGGGCCCGGACGATGCGGTAGACCGGCGCCTTGCCTTCCTGGCGGCGCTGGATGTTGATGTCGTTGTCGTAGCCGATCAGCCGCTTCGGCCGGCCGATCTTGGTCATCACGTTGTCGCAGGCGTCGATGCAGAGTCCGCACTGGATGCATTCGAGCTGCGGCCCGTTGCGGATGTCGATGCCGGTCGGGCAGACCGCGACGCATTGATAGCAGTCGACGCAGTCGCCGACGTGTTCGCCGAGCGCGCGCAGCTCGATTGCCTTCTTCACCGAAGTGCGCTTCTCGCCGCGGTCGTAGCGATAGGTGACGTTGAGCGCCCATTCGTCGGTGAGCGCGGCCTGGATGCGCGGCCACGGGCACATATAGGTGCAGACCTGCTCGCGCATGAAGCCGGCGAGCACATAGGTCGTCGCCGTCAGGATGCCGATCCAGATATAGGCGATCATCGGCGCCTGGAAGGTGACGAGCTCCTTCACCAGCGTCGGCGCGTCGTTGAAATAGAGCACCCAGGCGCCGCCGGTCCACCAGGCGATCAGGAGCCAGATCGAATGCTTGAGCACGATCTCGGAGATGCGCTCCAGCTTCATCGGATCGGACGACTTGTCCTTCTTCATTCGCTCGCGCCGGTCGCCTTCGACCAGCCGCTCGACCGCATAGAACAGATCGGTCCACACGGTCTGCGGGCAGAGATAGCCGCACCAGATGCGGCCGCCGACTGAGTTCATCAGAAACAGCGCCACCGCGGCGACGATCAGCAGGCCGGTGAAGTAGTAGATTTCCTGCGGCCACAACTCGATGAAGAAGAAGTAGAAGCGGCTGTTGGGAAGATCGATCAGCACCGCCTGGCTCGGAGCACCGATGCCGCGATTCCAGCGCACGAACGGCAGGAAGTAGTAGACGCCGAGGCAGAACGCCATCAGCCCCCATTTGATTCGGCGGAACGTGCCGGAGACGCTCTGGGGATACACCTTCTTCTGGGCTACGTAGAGCGGCCCATTGTCATCGTTCGATGTGAGGTCGTTCGGGTTCACGGTCTTGTTCATCGCCAAGAAGCTTCTCGAAAAGGTGCGATTAAACCTAGACCCGGCGCGAGCGCGTCAGTTGATCCAGCTCAAGCGGGGACACTTTTGTTCGCCCCCGCTTGTCGCGAGCAGGCTATTTGCCACCGCCCAGCGAGTGGACGTAGACCGCCATCGCCTTGATGGTGGCAGGATCGAGCCGCCCTTCCCAGGCCGGCATCACACCGGCACGGCCCAGGCTGATGGTCTCGATCAGGCTCGCTTCGTCCGAGCCGTAGAGCCAGATCTTGTCGGTCAGATTCGGGGCGCCCATCTCGGGGTTGCCCTTGCCGCCGTCACCGTGACAGGCGACGCAATTCTCGGCAAAGATCTTCTCACCCTTGGCGGCATCAAAGCCCTTGCGGGTCGAGAGGCCCGACAGCGACCGCACGTAATTGGCGACCGTGACGATCTCTTCCGGCTTCAGCACGCCGTCCTTGCCAAAGGCGAGCATCTGGCCCTCATGCGCCTTGGCATGGCCGGAACGCGCGCCGAACTGGATGGTCTGCATGATCTGGTCGAGCGTGCCGCCCCACAGCCAGTCGTCGTCGTTGAGATTCGGAAAGCCCTTTGCGCCGGCGCCGCCGGAGCCGTGGCATGGCGCGCAATTGTCGCCGAACACGGTCTTGCCCTTGGCTCGCGCAAGCGCCAGCAAGGCCGGGTCCTTCTCGATGTCGGCGAGCGAAGCCGCGCCTAGCGCCGCCATCCTGTCACCCCGGATCTTCTCGAGGTTGGCGAGCTCCACCGCGACGTCGGCGCGCGAGGAATAGCCGAACAGGCCCGTGGTATTGCTGGAGATCAGCGGCCAGGCCGGATAGACGATCCAGTAGCCGATCGCCCAGACGATGGTGAGGTAGAATGAGATCACCCACCAGCGCGGCAGCGGCGTGTTGAGCTCCTTGATGCCGTCCCACTCATGTCCGGTCGTGGACTTGCCGGTGACGGAATCGATGTCGCCATGATGTTCGGTCATGATCTCTTACTCCTCCCGCAACGGCAGGCGCGCCGCTTCGTCGAAAGCGGCCTTGTTGCGGGGCCATAATGCGTAGGCGATGATCGCGAGAAAGATCGCGACGAACACCGGCGTCCAGATCGTGGTCACCAGACCGGACGCGAGATTGTCGAGTGTCAGGATGGCTTTCATCGGTGATGCCTTCTCAGCGAAGATTTGCTTTCTCGTTGTAGAGCTTGAAGTCGACCAGCGTGCCGAGCATCTGCAGATAGGCGATCAGCGCGTCCATCTCGGTCGGCGTGCCGGCCTTGCCGTCGAAATTGCGCACGACGGCCTTGGCGTAGCGCTTCCCGAAGGCGTCTGAGCCGGCATTGTCGGGATCGGCCTGGGCCTTCAGATCGGCGCCTGCGTTTGCGATCTGGTCGTCGGTGTAGGGCGTGCCGATGGCCTTGAGCGTCTTCATGTGGTCGGCGATCGTATCGGGATCGACCTCGGTCTGGCTCAGGAACGGATAGCCCGGCATCACCGACTGCGGCACGATTGCGCGCGGGTTGGTCAGATGGGTCACGTGCCAGTCGTCGGAATATTTGGCGCCGACGCGGGCGAGATCGGGACCGGTGCGCTTCGAGCCCCACTGGAACGGGTGGTCGTACATGCTCTCGGCGGCGAGCGAGAAGTGGCCGTAGCGCTCGACCTCGTCGCGCAGCGGGCGGATCATCTGCGAATGGCAGAGATAGCAGCCTTCGCGGACATAGACGTTGCGCCCCGCGAGCTCCAGCGGCGTGTAGGGCCTGACGCCGTCGACCGCCTCGATCGTGCTCTTGAGGTAGAACAGCGGAGTGATCTCGACGAGACCGCCGATCGCGATCACCAGCAAAATGCCGACGATCAGGACGATCGAGTTCTTTTCAAAGATTTGATGGCGTGTCCAGAACGACATGGAAAGCTCCTCATTCCGCCGGCTGAAGCGCGACGGGCATCTGGACTTCCACTTCGCCGACGCGAACGGTCATCCAGAGATTGTAGGCCATGATCAGCGCGCCGATCAGGAACAGCCCGCCGCCGGCGGCGCGGATGATGTAGAAGGGATGCATCGCCTCGACGCTCTCGATGAAGGAATATTCGAGGAAGCCGAGCGAGGTGTAGGCGCGCCACATCAGGCCTTGCAGGATGCCGGACACCCACATCGCCGAGATGTAGAGGACGATGCCGAGGGTCGCGATCCAGAAGTGCCAGTTGACGAGCTTCAGGCTGTAGAGGCCCTTGCGATTCCATATCCACGGCACCAGGCAGTAGAGCGCGCCGAAGGAGACGAAGCCGACCCAGCCGAGCGCGCCGGAATGCACGTGGCCGATGGTCCAGTCGGTGTAGTGGCTGAGCGAGTTCACCACCTTGATCGACATCATCGGGCCTTCGAAGGTCGACATGCCGTAGAAGGCGACGGAGACCACGAGCATGCGCAGCACGGGATCGGTGCGCAGCTTGTCCCAGGCGCCCGACAGCGTCATCAGGCCGTTGATCATGCCGCCCCAGGAGGGCATCCACAGCATGATCGAAAAGGTCATGCCGAGCGTCTGCGTCCAGTCGGGCAGCGCCGTGTAGTGCAGATGGTGCGGGCCGGCCCAGATGTAGAGGAAGATCAGCGCCCAGAAGTGGATGATCGACAGCCGGTAGGAATAGATCGGCCGCTCCGCGCGCTTCGGGATGAAGTAGTACATGATGGCGAGGAAGCCGGCAGTCAGGAAGAAGCCGACCGCGTTGTGGCCGTACCACCACTGGAACATCGCGTCCTGGATGCCGCCCCAGGCGACGTAGGATTTCGAGCCGAACACCGAGACGGGGAGCGCGGGATTGTTGCCGAGATGCAGGACCGCGATCGTCACGATGAAGGCGAGATAGAACCAGTTCGCGACGAAGATGTGCGGCTCCTTGCGCTTGATGATCGTGGCAAGGAAGACCAGCAGATAGGCGACCCAGACGATGGTGAGCCAGAGGTCGGCATACCATTCCGGCTCGGCATATTCCTTCGACTGGGTGACACCGAGCAGATAGCCGGTGCCGGCGACCAGGATGAAGAAATTGTAGCCGATCACGACGAACCAGGGCGCGAGGTCGCCCGCAAGGCGCACCCGGCAGGACTTCTGCACGACATAGAGCGACGTGCCGATCAGCACGTTGCCGCCGAAGGCGAAGATCACCGCGGAGGTGTGCAGCGGACGCAGCCGGCCGAAGCTGGTCCAGGGCAGATCGAAGTTCAATGCGGGCCACGCCAGCTGCGAGGCGATGATGAGGCCAACGAGGAAGCCGGCAATGCCCCAGAACATCGCCATGACGGCGGTGAACTTGATCGGACCCATATTGTAGTTGGGGCGGCCGTTGATCTCCGCCGGCGGCAGCGCCGCCGGACGATCGAAGTAGCGGTTGATGATGCCAAAGACCACAGCCAAGCTCGCCGCTGCGCTGAGCGCGGCATGGAAGGCAAAGGCCGAATCGAGCGCCTTGGCCGAGGCGATCACGCAAAGGAAGGCGGTGACTGCGAACACGATGGCCAGGCCGCTTTCACCGATGGTCATGGATTTGGAGATGGAGGGCTGGCTCATGCGGATTCTCTCTGAAAGAACACGCCGCCAGAAACCACATTCGACCTCGCGGCGAATTGATTGAAATCAAGACAGGTGGATTTCTATTCGGGTGAGTGATGCGGCGCCCGCCAGTTGAAGTGCCCTCTCCCCTTATGGGAGAGGGCAGCGAGGACGGTGCCGCGCACTCACTTGGGTGAGGGGTTGGCTCCGCACGGAGAGTCTTTCGGTGGAGAGAACCCCTCATCCGGCGCTTCGCGCCACCTTCTCCCACATCCGCCTTCGCCAAGGCTTCGGCGGACATGAGGGGAGAAGGAAGGAGTCACTCCCGCGCCGTCGCCTTGAGCGCCTTGATGACGTCCTCGCGGGCGATGATTCCGACCAGCTTTTCCGCGCCGTCGAGCACGATGATGCTCCTGATGCGGTGCTCGACCATGATCTGGAGCACGCGCGTCAGCCGCGTGTCGGGGCTGACATAGATGAACTCGGGCGTCATGACGTCGCCGATCCTGCGGCTCATCAGGTCGCGATAGTGCGGCAGCATCTGGCTCGGCGAGAACGCGAAACACTTCAGGATGTCGAACTTGGTAACGATGCCGACCACCTGCCCGTCGTCCTCGACCGGATAGGAGTTGAAATCATCACGCTCGAACATCTCGCTAAGCGCGAGCAGGTCGTGGTCGCGCCGCACCGTCGTGACGTTGCGCGTCATGTAGCTGTCGACGGTCTCTTCAAGAAATTTGTACACGGCGCGTCCTCCTCGATTAGCTTTTGGGCCGGGCGGCCGTCAGTGCGACAGCAGCACGCTGCGGGCGGATTGGGTGACCAGATATTCGGTGACGCCGCCGAGGATCAGCTCGCGAAAGCGCGAATGACCATAGGCGCCCGCCACGATCAGGCCGGCCCCAAGGTCGCCGGCGACCTGCTCCAACTGCGCGGCAGCGGTTGCGTTCCGCACGGCCTCCGAGACGCGTGCGCTCGCGGTGACGCCGTGACGGGCGAGCCAGGCGGCAACGTCGGTGACGCCGGCCATCACCGCCGAACGGTCGTCGTCGCGCTCCGGGATTTCGACGATGGTGACGTCCCTCGCCTTGCGCAGCAGCGGCAGCGCGTCGGCCACCGCGCGCCGCGCCTCCGGCGTGTCCTTCCACGCCACCAGCACGCTGCGCAGGTCGAGCCAGTTGACCTTGTCGGGAACGACGAGAAGCGGGCGGCCGGCCTGCATCACCAGGTCCTTGGGGCTCGCGAGCGCGAACGCATCGGAGAAGGCCGGGCTCTGGCCGCCGCTGACGATGATGTCGGCACATCGTGCCTGCGCCAGCACGAAACGGGTCGGAAAATCCATGGCGCCGCGCCACTCCACGCGGCCGCCGCGCGCCTTGGTGGCGGCGCGGAATTGCGCCTCCAGATCGGCAAGGCGCTTCCTGATGGAGGCTTCCTCCTGATCGATCAGGCTCTGGGCTTCAGCGCCGTCGGTGAAATAGAGCGGCGGCGCGAACTGCCCTGCGGCAACCCCGATAATGGCCGCCTCGAATCGCTCGGCGAGTTCGCCCGCGACCTGAAGGCGCGCCTCGTTGGACTGGTCGAGCGCCAGGCTGACCATCACGGTCGCGTAAGTCATTGGGATTCTCCGCTCAGCTATGAACTGGCGCGAAATCTAGCCTCGCCGTGACGGGGCAGGATGAGGTAGATCAAATCGCCGGGCGCGACCTTGCGGGAAATCCGCCAATGGAATCAGACATCCGAACTTGCCTCGGGCCGGTCCATGGGCGAAATTGCGGTCATGTTCGCGGCACCACGCCCGCCGCGCGAAGATGGGAGTCATCGATTGTCGCCGACCCGCGTAACGCATCCGCCAGACGACAGTCGCGGCGAGCATTTCCGGGTCCGGATCGAGGGATTCGGCGTCGGCACCTGGGATCTCGACCTCGCGACGCGCGAACTGGAGTGGTCGGAAACCGCGAGGATGCTGCTCGGTATCGAGCGGGGCCAGCCGGCAAGTTACGACCTCTTCCTGTCGCGCCTCGAGCCCGGTGACCGCGCGCGCGTCGAGAACGCGATCAAGCAGGTCTCCGAGCATGGCGGCGGTTTCGACGTCTCCTTCAGGATTTCCGCCAATTCCGGCCGCGGCAAATGGATCAGGGCGCGCGCCGGATTGATTCGAGACGAATCCGGCGTCGCGCGCCATCTCAGCGGCATCTTCCTCGATATCGACGAGGAGAAGCAGGTCGAGGAAGCCCTGCGCACGCGTGAGACCCACCTCCGCTCGATCCTTCACACCATTCCCGACGCCATGATCGTCATCGACGGCCGCGGCATCATGCAACTGTTCAGCACCGCCGCCGAGCGCCTGTTCGGCTGGTCCGAGCAGGAGGCGATCGGCCAGAACGTCAGCATCCTGATGCCGGAGCCCGACCGCACCCGCCACGACAGCTACATCGCGCGCTATCGCAGCACGAACGATCCGCACATCATCGGCATCGGCCGCATCGTGACCGGCAAGCGCCGCGACGGCACGACCTTTCCGATGCACCTGTCGATCGGCGAGATGCAGTCCGGCGGCGAGCCCTATTTCACCGGCTTCGTCCGCGACCTCACCGAGCACCAGCAGACCCAGGCGCGGCTCCAGGAATTGCAGTCCGAGCTCGTCCACGTTTCGCGGCTGACCGCGATGGGCGAGATGGCCTCGGCGCTTGCCCACGAGATCAACCAGCCGCTGGCGGCGATCAGCAATTACATGAAGGGATCGCGGCGGCTGCTGGCCGGCAGCACCGATCCCAACACGCCGAAGATCGAAAGTGCGATGGATCGCGCCGCGGAGCAGGCCTTGCGCGCCGGCCAGATCATCCGCCGCCTGCGCGACTTCGTCTCCCGCGGCGAGTCCGAGAAGCGGGTCGAGAGCCTGTCCAAGCTGATCGAGGAGGCCGGCGCGCTCGGGCTTGCCGGCGCGCGCGAGCAGAACGTGCAGCTCCGCTTCAGCCTCGATCCCGACGCCGATCTCGTGCTCGCCGACCGCGTGCAGATCCAGCAGGTGCTGGTCAATCTGTTCCGCAACGCGCTGGAAGCGATGGCGCAGTCGCCGCAGCGCGAGCTCGTCGTCGCCAACACCCGCGTCGGTGACGACATGATCGAGGTCGAGGTGTCCGACACCGGCTCCGGCTTCCAGGGCGACGTCATTCCCAACCTGTTCCAGACCTTCTTCACCACCAAGGAAACCGGCATGGGCGTGGGACTGTCCATCAGCCGCTCGATCATCGAGGCTCACGGCGGACGCATGTGGGCCGAGAGCAACCCATCAGGCGGCGCGACATTCCGCTTCACTCTCCCGGCAGCCGATGAGAATTGATCCATGACGACCAAGGGACATGTCTACATCATCGATGACGACGAGGCTATGCGGGACTCGCTGAACTTCCTGCTGGATTCCTCCGGCTTCGGCGTCACCCTGTTTGACGATGCGCAAGCCTTCCTCGATGTCCTGCCCGGCCTTGCCTTCGGCTGCGTCGTCTCCGACGTGCGCATGCCTGGAATCGACGGGATCGAGCTGTTGAAGCGGATGAAGGCGCAGCAAAGCCCGTTCCCGATCCTGATCATGACCGGTCATGGCGACGTGCCGCTCGCGGTCGAGGCGATGAAGTTGGGGGCGGTCGACTTTCTCGAGAAGCCGTTCGAGGACGACCGCCTCATCACCATGATCGAGACGGCGATCCGCCAGGCCGAGCCGGCGGCGAAGAACGAGGCGATCTCGCAGGACATCGCCGCCCGCGTCGCCTCCCTCAGCCCGCGCGAGCGCCAGGTCATGGAAGGGCTGATCGCGGGCCTCTCCAACAAGCTGATCGCCCGTGAATACGACATCAGCCCCCGCACCATCGAGGTCTACCGGGCCAACGTCATGACCAAGATGCAGGCGAACAGCCTCTCGGAGCTGGTCCGGCTGGCGATGCGCGCCGGGATGCTGAAGGATTGAGGCAGGTCAAAATCATTCTCCCGGGCCGTGCTAGCCAAAGGGGATGATCGAGATCGGCTCGCACCAACAGCGGCTTCCAGTGACGTCATCCGCAAAGCCCACCGTCTACGTGGTCGACGACGATGCCGCCGTGCTGGGATCCCTGCAATTCCTGCTGGAAACCGACGGCTTTGCCGTGCGGACCTTCAGGAATGCCACGGCGCTGCTGAATGCCAGCGGCGCGCCCGGCGCGGACTGCTACGTGATCGATTACAAGATGCCCGACATCAACGGCATCGAGCTGGCCGGCCGGTTGCGCCAGTCCGACGAGGGCACGCCCGTGATCCTGATCACCGGCTATCCCGATGGGAATATCTCGGCCCGGGCGGCCGCAGCAGGCGTCAAGGACGTGATTTTGAAGCCGCTTCTCGACGAAACCCTGGTCAAGTCCATCCGCCACGCCATCCAGGGCGGCCGCGGCAACTGACCTACGGGGTTCTACGTAGGTAACCTCCCTTAAGATATCTCGCGAAATTTTCGAAGCGCCCGAACCCGCGTACCAAAGCGTCATCACAACGGAGATGGCGCAGATGCTGACCGAGACGCTCAACACCCAGGCGATCAACACGCAAATTCGTGGCAAGATTGCTCCTGCCCATCCCGTCTCCGACCAGTTCGGCGCGATCGCCGGCCATGTCGGCCTCGTCGCCACGGAGTTCTCCTACCGCAAGGACGAGGAGATCTACGGCGAGGACGAGCCGGCCGAATATGTCTACCAGGTCATCACCGGCGCGGTGCGCAGCTACAAGCTGCTCTCCGACGGCCGCCGCCAGATCGGCTCCTTCCATCTTCCCGGTGACGTGTTCGGCCTTGAATCCGGTCCGAGCCACCGCCTCGCCGCTGAAGCCATCATCGACACGACCGTGCGCCTGGTGAAGCGCGCGAGCCTGGAGAAGGCCGCCAGCACCGATGTGCAGGTCGCGCGCAAGCTCTGGGCCATGACCGCCGGCGAACTACGTCACGCCGAGGACCACATGCTGCTGCTCGGACGCAAGACCGCGATGGAGCGCGTTGCAACCTTCCTGCTCGAGATGGACCGCCGCCTTGCGGTAGCCGGCATGATGGCACTGCCGATGTGCCGCCGCGACATCGGCGACTATCTCGGCCTCACGCTGGAGACCGTGTCGCGCGCGCTGTCGCAGCTTCATGCCCAGGGTATTTTGGGATTTTCCGGCGCCCGCCAGATCGTGCTGCGCAACCGTCAGCGCCTGCACAATCTCGACGCCTGATTTCTGTCTTCCTCCCCACCCGCTTTGGCCGGCTGAATTCGTTCAGCCGGCCAATTTTTTCGGCGCGATCATGCCGGTGCGCCGGGTTTCCGGCATCACAAAGAGGATCAGCAAAAGCCCGGTCGCGGCGACGCCGGACAGCCCGATGAAGGCGGTGGCATTGCCGAACTTGTCGCTGACATAGCCGCCAAGCGCCGTGCTCAAGGACGCCCCGATGCCGGTCGCGGTCCCGACAATGCCTTGCGCCAGATTGAAATGGCCGCTGCCGAAGGCGACGTCGGCCACGATCAGCGGGATCATCACCGCGAACACCGCCGCCGTGATGCCGTCGAACACCTGCACCGCGACCAGCAGATAGGGATCGCGCACGGTCGCAAACAGAAGGCCCCGGATCGTCAGCGCAGCGAATCCGATCAGCAGCAGCGGGCGCCGGCCCCAGAGCTGCGCCTTGCGCCCGACCGTCGGCGACAGCAGCGCCACAATCGCCTGCGGCACGACGATGCAGAAGGCGACGAGCACGGTTGCCCACTGGCTCGACCGCGCCGTCACCGCGCTCGCCATCAGCGGCATCATCGCGGCGTTCGCCAATTGCAGCAGCAGCACGCTCAGCGCGAAGACGATGAGCGGGCGTTGCCGGATCAGGTGCCAGAGATTGGTGTCGCCTGGAACCGGCGCCTCGCGCGGCATCTCGCCGTGACAGCGCGCGATGTCCACTTCCTCCTCGCGGATGCGCGACAGCGCGATCAGGGTCGGAATCGCGAGCAGGAAGGTGACGAGGAACACCGAGCGGCTCGACAGGAGATAGCCGGCCGTGCCCATCACGGCGGCGGCGACGCCGTTGCCGAGGGACGCAAAGCGCGCATTGCGGCCGAGCCGCTCGCCGATCGCAAGCGGACCGACCAGGCCGAGGCTGATCGCCGCGATCGCCGGCCCCAGCACGCAGCTCGCCGCCGCATGCAGCGTGGCCGCAGCAACCACCACGGGGAAGATCGGCATCGCCGCATAGGCGAGCGCGCAGAAGCCGATGGTCGCTATCGCAAGCGCTGCGACCAGCCGCTCGGACTTCGCGGCATCGATGATCGCGCCACCGGGCATCTGTCCGATCAGCGCGACGATGCCACCGATCGACAGCACGAGGCCGATCTCGACCTGGGTCCATTTCTGCGTCGTGAGGTAGACCGCGATGAAGGGGCCGAACCCGGTCTGCACGTCGGCGAGGAAGAAGATGAACCAGTCGAGGCCGCGCAGGCTCTGGCGCGACGGCGCCGGAAGGCCCGCAGGCGGCGGCGCGGCAACGTTGTACCGTTCAACGCGGCTATCGCGATCTGCGTGGTTCGGCGTCCTCGACAACAGCACCGGCGGCCATCCCTCCCCGCGCCTCACTGAATCGCTTGCAGCGGCTGCAGGCTGCCGGACGCGCCGAGCACCACCATCGGCGTGTCTTCCTTGTATTCCGGCGCGGCTGCGACCTGCGCCTTGGTCAATTCCAGTGTGATGCTGTCCTTCTTGTTGGCAATCTTGCCGAACCGCATCGCGTTCCAGTCCACCACGATCTTGCGGCTACCGACGCCGAGGAAACCGCCGAAATCAATCACGGCGGCGCGCACGCGGCCGGCGCGGTCGACGATGATGTCGACGATGCGGCCCATGTCCTCGTCGGCTGCGCTGCGCACGTCACGGCCGAGCACGCCATGGGCGTCGCTCGCACCGATGATGGTCACGGACGGCGGCGGCGCGGCGTCCTTCGGCGTGACCGGCACGGTGGAGGTCGACGGCTGCACCGCGGCCGGCGCGTTCGCTTCGCTGGGGGGCGTCGTTGGGCCCGCGGGCGGTTCCTCCGCGGCACGCGATGCGGCGACCGTCAATCCCGCGACGATCGCTGCGCTCAGAACCAACCATCCGGCGGTACGCATAAAACCCTCCTCGCAGGCGCCGCTAGCGTGCCAGCACGATCGAGACCTGGATCTGGCCGCGCGTGCGCAAGACCTCCAGCGCGACGTCGTCGCCGTGACGACTGACGCGCAGATCCACGCTGGAATTGCCCAATCGCAGATCGCGCAGGATCACCTCGTTCAGGAACGCCGGCAGATGCGGATTGCGCAGGCGAATCTCGCCGCGCGCGACGTCGAACTCGATGCCGAGCGCTGCCTCCAGCAGCGTGAATGGCGTCGCGCTGGCCCAGGCCTGCGGCGCGCAGGCGACCGGATAGAGCGTCGGGCCGCGCCGCTTCTCGCGCCGGAAGCCGCAGAACAATTCGGGCAGCCGCCGCAGGTCCATGTATGTCGCCGCGTCGAACAAGCCCTTGAAGACATGCGCCACCGAATGCTTGAGGCCGTAGCGCGCGAGCCCGAGCGCGATCAGCGCATTGTCGTGCGGCCAGATCGAGCCGTCATGATAGGACATCGGATTGTAGCGCACCTCGCCTTGCGCGACCGTGCGGATGCCCCAGCCCGAGAAGAAGTGCGGCGCCATCAGATCGGCGGCGACGAGACGTGCGCGGTCCTCGCGGATCATGCCGCTGAACAGCACCTGCCCGGCGTTGGATGTCCGCACCTTGCAGGGCCGCTTCTTGCCGTCGAGCGCGAGCGCATAGGTACCGAGCTCCTCGCACCAGAATGCCTTCTCGAACCGCTCGGCCAGCGCCTTGGCCTCGGTCTCGAGCTTTTTGGCGAGGTCCGGCTTGCCGAGCCGCAACGCGCAACGTGCGGCGAGCTGCTTGGCGGCAAAGACGTAACCCTGCACCTCGGCAAGGGCGAGATTGCCTTCCGCAAGCTGGCCATCGGCATGGAAGATCGCGTCATACGAGTCCTTCCAGCCCTGGTTGGCGAGGCCCTTTTCGGTGGCGCGCTGGTATTCGACGAAGCCGTCCCTGTCGGGGTCGCCCGGGCCGTCGATCCAGGCCAGCCCCGCCTCGATCGCCGGCCACAGCTCGGTCAGGGTCTTTTCGTCGCCGGTGCGCTCGAAATAGCTTCCGGCGAGCAGCACGAACAAGGCGGTCGAATCCACGCTGCCGTAATATTGCGCGAACGGCACCTCGCGGAGCGCAGCCATCTCGCCGCCACGCATCTCGTGCAGGATTTTTCCGGGCGCCGCATCGTTCAGCGGATCGACCGTCTCTGCCTGAAAATGCGCGAGCCGCCGCAGCACGCCCTTCGCGACCCGCGGATCGATCCACAGCATCTGGAGCGCGGTGATCAGGCCGTCGCGGCCGAACGTCGTCGAGTACCAGGGAATGCCGGCATAGGGATAACGCCCCTGCGGCGTCTCCGTCATGAGCATGTTGAGGTCGGCCATGGCCTGGCACAGCACCTCGTTGAAGATGTTGTTCGACGTCTCGATGCTGGCCATGCCCTTCGTTGACTGGCGCATCTCGCGGCGATGGGCGAGCAGGCCCCTGAAGAAGCGCGCGGGCTTCTCCGCGATCGGCCGGTTGCAGGACACCGCCACGAAAAGGGATTTCGACTGGTGCGGGTCCAGGTCGAGCTGCCAGGTCGCGGCATTCACCGACAGCCGCGTCGGACGCGGGTCGAAATGCAGGCCGGTGGTACGCACGGCATCGTCAAGCCCGCGATAGTGGAACAGCACGTCGGTCGGCCCGAGCAACTTGCTGGTGCCGGTCCCGCGGTGCGGGCGCCGCTCGCCGCGCACCTCGAACAGATCGGCAAAGTCGCTGTCGAACAGCAGCGTCAGCTCCGGGCTGGCGCGACGGTCGCCATGGTTCTGCACGCCGATGCGCTGATAGGCCGTGCCGCGCCACAGGAAGATCGTGCGCACGATGTGCAGCAGGTCCTTCTGCAGCACGATGCGGCCCTGGCGATAGATATCGGGATTGGTGAGATCGACGGTCAGGGCCGAATTGTCATCGCGAAGATTCGAGCCGAGCAGCAGCGGCTGGAGATCGTCGAGCACGAGCTCCAGCCGCGCCAGATAGCGCGTGTCGCAGTTGAACAGGCCGTCCGGCCCGCCCGCGGAGGCGCCGATGTCACCATGGCTGTCCAGCACGATGAAGGTGTCGTCGTGCTTGAGCGACCGACGGGGCCGCGCGGCGGGCCCCGTCATCGGAATGTAGAACGCCTGCTCCGCGACGGCCTCCTCCGTCTGCGTTACCGAGATGATCTGGGTTACGGCTTCGGCTGCCATGAGCTGCTCCCCTGCGGCCAGTTTTTCGAACGCGACCAACGCAAACGCAACTGTTGGACTTACGCGGCGAACTTCGCCAGCCGGCTCATCTCCTGCGTCACCAGCTCACGGTAGGGGCCGTGGCCCTGCATCAGGCGGTCGGGCGCGCCGTCCTCGATGATCTTGCCATTCTTCAGCACCAGGACGCGATCGAAATTGCGCAGCGTCGCCAGCCGGTGCGCGATCGCGATCACGGTACGGCCGCGCATCAGGCGCGACAGCGCCTCGCGGATCGCCTCCTCGGATTCGCTGTCGAGCGCGGCGGTCGCTTCGTCCAGCAGCAGGATCGGCGCGTCCTTCAGGAAGGCACGCGCGATCGCGATGCGCTGGCGCTGGCCGCCGGACATCTTGACACCGCGGTCGCCGACCATGGTGTCGAGACCTTCCGGCAGGCTGTCGATGAAATCGCAGCGCGCCGCGATCGCCGCGCGCAGCACCTCGTCGTCGGTCGCGTTCGGACGGCCGTAGCGGATGTTCTCGCGGATGGAGCGGTGGAACAGCGAGATATCCTGCGGCACGACCGAGATGGCCTCACGCAGGCTCAGCTGGGTCACCTTGGAAATATCCTGGCCATCGACGGTCACGCTGCCTTCATCGACATCGTAGAACCGCTGCAGCAACGTGAACAGGGTCGATTTCCCTCCGCCCGACTGGCCGACCAGGCCGACGCGCTGGCCGGGCTGAAGCCGCAGGCTGAACCGTTCAAAGATTTTTTCGCCGCCGGGATAGCCGAAGGTGACGTTGTTGTACGCGATCGCGGCGCCGCTCTTCATCAGCGGCTCGGCCTCGGGATGATCGCGCAATTCATGCGGCACGAGCAAGGTCGCGATCGCCTCGGTCAGGCGCGCGACGTGCTGGGTGACATCGACCAGCGCCACCGCGAGGTCGCGCGTCGCGTTGAGAATGGAGAGGCCGAGCGTACAGACCAGCACGACATCGCCGGTGGTCGCCTCGCCCTGCTGCCAGAGCGTGATCGCCCAGGCCATCAGCGCAACCGTCAGGACGACCGTCACGCCGGCATGCGTGAGCCGCAGCTTTTCCAGATAACGCAGGCTACGGCCGCGCGCGGTCAGTTCCCGGTTCACCGTCGCGTCGAACCGCTCGTGCTCATGGCCGATGCCGCAGAAGGCGCGGACCAGCGGCATGTTGCTGATGACGTCGATCATCTCGCCGTCGACGACGGCGGCCTTGTCGGCAAAGTCGTCATGCAACGGCTTGCCGGCTGCGGCCAAATGGAACATCGCTATCACCATACCGCCCGCGACCACGATCAGGCCGAGTGCCATATAGGGACTGACGGTTCCAATCAGCCCGATGGCCGCAATTGTGGCGATGCACGGCGGCAACACATTCCAGACGAACATGTTCTCGACCGTGAACACCGCGTTTGAGGTCGCGGTGATACGGCTCGTCAGCATGCCCGGCATGCGATCCGAGAAATAGCTCGGCGCGTGTCCGGTTAGATGACGAAATATGTCACGGCGTAAATCGCCCGTGACACGAACGAAGGTGAAGCTCGCGGTCCAGCTCGCGATCCGCCACAGGAAATTATCGGCAGCGATCAGCGACATGAGTAAAATGAATGCCAGCCATACGCTGCCACCGTGCGAAGTTCCCGCGGACAGGCTGTCGACCAGGGATTTGACGCCGTATTGCGTGCCCACGGAACAGGCAACGGCTGCAACGACAGCGGTCAGGATCACGAGATGCGATGCCGGCCGTCGTCGCAGATAGCGCAAGACAAAGGCAAATGGCCTGCGCGCGTAACCAGAAAGATGATCCATGTGACTGCGACCCCGTCGTATTGATTTCGATTTTTCTATTAGCCGATTGAACATCGACCGCTTCGCCTCGGTTCCCGGGCCGGGCCATCACGACATGCGGATGCGGACGATGTGAGAAGAGGAGATGGCAGCATCGCGGCCGACTGAAGTGTGTCGAAGAAGTAACGTTCGTTGAAGGAACTTCGCAATTGCGAGAACGTTCCCTCGTCTGGCATGCCGGTGCCGAGACACGGCGGGGGTTTTACTTCCATGATCACAGAGGAGATGGCGAGATGCGCATCGCGCAGGTAGCTCCGTTGACTGAGGCTGTTCCACCCAAGCTGTATGGCGGCACCGAGCGGGTGGTGCACTGGTTGACGGAGGAGTTGGTTGCCCTTGGACACGATGTCACGCTGTTCGCCAGCGGTGACTCGCAGACGTCGGCGAAGCTGGACGCACTTTGGCCGCGGGCGCTTCGCCTCGACGGTTCCGTGCGTGATCCCAACGCGCTGCATATGGTGCTCCTGGAGCGCGTGCGGCAGAAATGTGACGACGAGGAGTTCGACTTCCTCCACTTCCATCTCGACTACTATCCATGGTCCCTGTTCCACCGGCAGCCGACCCCGTTCGTGACCACGCTGCACGGCCGGCTCGACCTGCCGGAGCATCAGCCCGTGTTCAACACCTTCTCGAAAATGCCTGTCATCTCGATCTCGAACGCGCAGCGCAGGCCGGTGCCGCAGGCGAACTGGGTGACGACGATCCAACACGGCCTGCCGGAGACCTTGCTGACGCCGAAGCCGGCGAAGCAGGAATATCTCGCCGTGCTCGGCCGCATCGCGCCAGAGAAGGGCGTTGACCGCGCCATCAAGATCGCGATGCATTGCGGCATCCCGCTGAAGATCGCGGCCAAGGTCGATCGCGCCGACCAGGACTATTACGACGAACTGATCAAGCCGATGATCCAGAACAATCCGCTGGTCGACTTCATCGGCGAGATCGGTGACCACGAGAAATCCGACTTCCTGAGCGGCGCGCTCGGCCTCCTGCTGCCGATCGACTGGCCGGAGCCGTTCGGTCTCGTGATGATCGAAGCGATGGCTTGCGGCACGCCGGTCGTCGCCTTCAACCGCGGCTCGGTGCCCGAGATCATCGATGAGGGCCTCACCGGCTTCGTGGTCGAGGACATCATCAGCGCCGCCGGCGTCGTCAAGCGCCTGCCGCAACTCGATCGCGCGGCCATCCGCAAGCAGTTCGAGAAGCGCTTTACGGCGCGGCGGATGGCGCTGGATTATCTCGCGGCCTATCGCAGCCTGACGGAAGCGCAGGCGCCGCGGATCAAGCTGGTGAGCAGCGCGGAGTAAGGGCCGCTTTCACCTCACGACACACTGTCATGCCCCGGCTTGACCGGGGCATCCAGTACTCCGCGGCTTCTCGGCTCAAGCACTGCGGTCTCTGGAATACTGGATCGCCCGGTCAAGCCGGGCGATGACAGCGAGAGTGCGGAGGGCGATGCCAGCAAGAACGAGGCGAGCGGTGCCCTAACTCACCACCGCCCGCTTCGGCTCGACGATCTCGAACATGCGCGGGAATTCGTCCATCAGGCCCATCAGCTCGGCAAGCCGTATCGGGTTGCCCGCGAGCTTGATCTTGCCGGCGGCGACCGCTTCCGGAAAGCTCGTCAGTTTCGCGATGACCTCATCGAGCGTTGCGCGCGCGAGCGTGAAACTGGCGTCCGCGCCTTCCGCCTGCACGCCCTCCGTATAAGTCAGCGCGCAATTCTCCAGGTTGAGCACGAAGATCTCGCCGGTATCGGAAAAGCTCCAGTTCAGCACGATGTGCTTGCCCTCGGCCTTGGGGCCGTTGAGCCGAATGCCGAGCACGTCCCAGAGCTGCTCGGTGCGTAGCGCCGCCAGCGTCTCGCGCGGCATCGGCGGACGCGGCGGGGTCTTCGGCATGCCCTGACGCAGCTCCTGCGCGCCGAACAGATAGGCGTTGCGCCAGGTCGAGCTCTCGGCGGCATAACCGAGCTGCTCGAGCGTATCCGCGAGCAACGCACGCGCCGCTTCATTCTCCGGCTCCGCGAAGACGACATGGCCGAGCGCCTGCGCGACAAAGCGAAACTCGCCTTTGTCGAAGTCCTTGCGCGCGCGCGCGAGGATGGCCTCGGCGCCGCCCATGTACTCGACATACTTCTTGCCGGATTCCACCGGCGGCAGCGGATCGAGATTGACCGGGTTGGCATCGTACCAGCCGAGATACTTCTGGTAGATCGCCTTCACGTTATGCCGGATATGGCCGTAATAACCGCGGCCGTGCCAGGCGCCCTCCAGGCTCTTCGGCAACTGGATCGTCTCGGCGATCTCGGCTGCGGTGAGGCCGTGGTTCATCAGGCGGATGGTCTGGTCATGCGCGAACTTGTAGAGATCGCGCTGCTGCCGGATCATCGTTCCGATCCGCTCGCGGCCCCACACCGGCCAGTGATGCTGTCCGCACATCGCCTCTGCCTTGCCGTCCCAGAGCCGCAAGGCCTCGTTGAGATACTTCGACCAGGCCAGCGCATCGCGCACATCGGCGCCGCGGAACGGCAGCAGATTGTGGAAATTGTGCGTGCAGTTCTCGGCGAGGTTCAGCAGCTTGTAGCGCGGGATGAAGAAGTGCATCTCCGCCGGCGCTTCGCTGTTCGGCGCCATCTGGAATTCGAATTCGACGCCGTCGATCACCCGCCTGTCGCCGGTTGCCATGATCAGGTCTGCCGGACGCAGCAGTGCCACGGCGCCCGCCGCCATCGACTTGCCGAGCCCGTTGTCGACCTGCCCCCGCACGCCTTTGGCGAGGAACGGCCCGAACTGGTATTGTGCCCGCCGCAGCATCGCCGGCCCCGCGATGATGTTCTCGGAGACGGCATGCTCCATGAACAGGTTCGGCGCGATGATCGGCACGGCGCCGGTTGCCAGCGCGTCCTCCTCCAGCACGCCGCGCGCGCCACCCCAATGGTCGGTATGGGTGTGGGTGAAAATGACGGCGGCCACCGGCTTCTGGCCACGATGCCTGTAATAGAGATCGAGCGCGGCACGTGCGCCCTCGATCGACGTCAGCGTGTCCACCACGATGACACCGCTGTCGCCCTCGATCAGCGTCATGTTGGCGATGTCGAGCCCGCGCACCTGGTAGACCCCGGGCACCACCTCGAACAGGCCGTGATGCATGTTGAGCCGCGCCTGTCGCCACAAGCTCGGATTGACGGTCGGCGGCGCCGTCTCGCTGGAGAGGAAGCCATAGGGCTTCAGGCTCCACACCGTCCGCCCCTGCGGGTTGGCGATCTCCGCATTTTCGATCGTACCAAGGAAGCCACGCGCGGCGTCGTCGAAATCCCGCGTGTCGGAAAACGGCAGCGCATTCAGCATCGTTGCTTGCTGCGCGATGACGGAGGGTGTTGCGTCCTTCGGCTCGTTGCTGGTCATTCTTGTTTCCTCCCGGCCTGTGCGAGCATCTAACCGCATCTCGCGGGTGATTGCTATCGGAGGAGACTGCCGAAATCGAGCGAGATGCCTCTTCCCTTCTCCCCTTGTGGGAGAAGGTGGCGCGAAGCGCCGGATGAGGGGTATATCTCCGCCCGCAAGACTGTTTGTGCGGAGAGAAACCCCTCACCCGCCTCGCCGCTGCGCGGCGAGCCACCCTCTCCCACAAGGGTAGAGGGTGCACCGTTCGCGTGGCTTACGCAGCGAGCTCTTCCGCCAAGATCTGGCCCGATGCGCTCGCATCCGCCATCCGCAAATCCCGCGCCAGCACATAACCGCCGCGTTCCTGCTTGGCCCGATAGAGCGCCTTGTCGGAGCGCGACAGCAGCGCTTCCGCGGTGCGCCCGTCGTCCGGCGCGACGGCGACGCCGACGCTGACGCCGAGCTCGATCATTTGTCCGTCGATATCATAGGGCGCGCTGATCGACTGCACGATGCGCTGCGCCATCGCTTCCGCATCAGCCGCCGCACGCTGCACCAGGACGAACTCGTCGCCGCCCATCCGGACCACGAGGTCATCCTGCGCGGCGAGCGCCTTGAGCCGCCCGGCGACCTGCTTCAGCAGTGCGTCACCGACGGGATGGCCGAACCGGTCGTTCGCCTCCTTGAAGCGGTCGAGGTCGAGCGTATGAACGGCAATCATCCCGGCCGCCAGCATCTGCGGCAGGTCCGTGGCCAGCACCGAACGATTGGACACGCCGGTCATCGGGTCCAGGCGCGACAGCTGCTCGAACTGCCGCTTGAGCGTGATCTGGTTGATCGAGGCGTTGAAGCTCAGCCGCACCATCTCGAAGCTCGCGACCACATACATCAGGATGAGGAGCCCGAGCCCGACGTGACGCAGATCAGGTTGCATGAAGGTCACGATCGCGGCAGGCGCGGCGATCGCGACGAGATCGAGCAGCGCCGCGACGGGACGCAGCGCCAGCCGCGCCACCACGCCGGCGCCAAAGCCGAAGCCGATGCCGATCGCCATCACGGAACAGAGCGCGTCACCCAGCACGATGCTGCGCGCGGCAAACACGCCAAGCACCAGGGCAGTGACGACGGTGCCTGCAACATAGCGCCGCTCCCAGAGCACGGCTTCGGCTCGACCGAGCTGCGGCGGATACGCGAGGCGGCGACGGAAGGCGAAGATTTCGAACAGGCGGACAATGGCCACCACGACACCGGCGACCGACAGGCCGGCCGTCACCATGTCGCCGGTCTCGTAGGTCGTAATCGCACCGACCATCGCCTGGCAGGCGGCCGCGAGAACGGTGGGCATCGTCGTGCCGTGAAGACCCGTGATGACTTCCATATAGACGGGGTCGGAAATCGACGCCCGTCCGGATTCCATTCTGTTGAAGAACATGCCAGCCCCATCCGCTGGCATGCTTCTACCGCAGACCCGTAAAAATGGGTTCCCAGCACAGCGATGGCATTTGAGCGCGCGTGTTTACCGCGCGTTAGCCATGTCCCGCCCGCCCGCGGCGCTAATGCATCCCCAGCACCCGCGGCAGCCACAGCGTCAAATCGGGCCAATACGTCACGATGACGAGGAAGCCGAGCATGGTGATGAGCCACGGCAACACGGCGACCGCGAGCTCGGTTATTCGCATGCGCGCTATCATCGAGGCGACATAGAGATTTAACCCGACAGGCGGATGGCAGAGGCCGACCTCCATGTTGACGTCCATCACGATGCCGAAATGCACGAGGTCGATGCCGAGCTTCTTGGCCGCCGGCGCCAGGATCGGCGCCATGATCAGGATGATCGAGTTCGGCTCCATGAAATTGCCGGCGAGCAGCAGGAGGATGTTGACGACCAGCAGGAAGCCGACCCAGCCGAGGTTCTGCGCCGCGATCCAGTCGGCCAAGGTCGCCGGCAGGTTCTCGTTGGAGAGCACGAAGGAGAACAGCACCGCGTTGGTGACGATGTAGAGCAGCATCGCGCTGGTGTTGGCGGCGCGCAGCAGCACCCGCGGCACGTCCACGATCTTGATCGCCTTGTAGACAAACACCGCGATGATAAAGGAGTAGACCGCAGCCATCGCGGCCGCCTCGGTGGCGGTGAACAGGCCGCTGTAGATGCCGCCGATGATGATGACGACCAGCATCAATCCCCAGATGCTCTCGCGGAAGGTGCGGACGGTCTCGCCCCAGCTCGCCTTCGGCAGGCGTGGATAGTCGCGCTTGCGTGCGAGCCACCAGGTGACGATGCAGAGCATCGTCGTCAGCATGATGCCCGGCAGCAGGCCCGCGACGAACAGCGCGCCGATCGAGGTATTGGTGGAGACCGCATAGACGATCTTCGGTATCGACGGCAGCATCAGGATGCCGAGCGAGCCGGCAACGGTGATGATGCCGGCGCCGAAATGCATGGGATAGCCGTGGCGGACCATCTCCGGCAGCACGATCGCGCCGATCGCGGCAACGGTCGCGACGCTCGAGCCGCAGACCAGCGCGAACATCGCGCAGGCGACGATGCCGGCAAGGCCGAGACCGCCGTGCCAGTGGCCGATCAGCGAGGTCGCGAAATTGATCATGCGGCGCGCGACGCCGCCATGGGTGAGGAAATTGCCGGCGAGGATGAAGAACGGGATCGCCATGATCTCGAACCCCTCGATGCCGGTGAAGAGCTTCATCGAGACCGCTTCGATCGGCACCGTGGTCAGCGTGAACAGGAACGTCATCACGGTGAGGCCAAGCGCGATCGAGACCGGGATGCCGGTCAGCATCAGCGCGATCAGCAGCGCGAACACGGTCGCGGCACGCATCCAGTGCGGCAGCACCACCACGCCAAACTTCTCGGCGAGACACATCGCGAAGATCAGGATCGGCGCCATGATCAGGATGACGCCGAGCGGCGACACTTTTCGCGCGGCGGCCCTGGTCGCCGCGCCGGCGGGCTGCGGATGCAGCGCCGGCGAGACGTCGGCCTCCACGCCCTCGACATGGCTCTCGTCGTGATGCGGCAGATGGCCGGTCCAGTAGTAGGACCACGAGACCTGGAGGAAGCGGAAGCACATCAGGCCCGAGCCGAGCGGGATCGCCAGATAGACGAACCACATCGGCGCTTCCAGGTCATTGGACTGCTGGCCGGTCTTGAACATCTCGGCGACGAAGGAGGCGCCGAAGGCCGCGATCATGCCCGTGAACAGCGCGCCGCACAGCAGCGAGAACAGGATCACGTGCTTGCGCGAATGTTCGGGCAGGCGGTTGACGAGCAGGTCGACGCCGACATGGATGCCGGTGCGCACGCCATAGGCCGCGCCGAACTTCGCCATCCAGATGAACATGTAGATGCAGAGTTCCTGCGCCCAAGACAGGTCGAGCTCGGACAGGAAGGTGAACACCGCCATCGACAGCGTCGCGAGCCAGTTCATCCCGTGCGCAGCCGCCCATCTGGAGAGGACGATCGATTCGCCTGCGCCGTAACGGTGCACCACGGCGATGAAGATCAACCCGGTTGCAGCCGCGATGAGCGTCGCGATCAGCCATTCTTCGAGATGGTTGAGCGCCTGATTGAGCACGCGAAGCAAATCAAAGTCCCCCTATCGATGCGAAACGGCCGGAAGTGCGCACACTCCCGACCGTTCGTATTGTCCTTGCGGAAAACGCGTCAGTTCATCTTGACGTCGAGTTCCTTGGCGACGAGATCGAGCACCTCCTGCCCGACCCGACCCTTTGCCCATGTATAAGTCGGCCGCATCGATTCCTGCCACGCCTTGCGGTCGGCGTCAGTCAGATAATGCAGCTTGGTCTTGCCCGCCTTCTTGATCTCGGCCAGCGCGTCCTCGTTCTCCTGGTGCGCGATCTGGTTGGTGTACTCGGTTGCATCCACCATCGCCTTCTCGAGCTGGGTGCGGATGTCGGGCGGCAGGCCGGACCAGAATTTCGAGTTGACGATGACCGCATATTGCAGATGCGCGTGATAGGACACTGTGATGTCCTTCTGCACCTCGTAGAACTTCTGGGTCAGGTAGTTCGACGCGGTGTTCTCGCAGCCGTCGACCACGCCGGTTTGCAGCGCCTGGTAGACTTCGGAGAACGCCATGATCTGCGGGATCGAGCCCATCAGGCGGAAATACTGGTCCGCGATCTTCGATCCGGAGATGCGGAATTTCAGGCCCTTGAAATCCTCAGGCTTCATCAACGCGCGATTCGACGACACCATGTGGAAGCCGTTGTCCCAATACGCGAGCCCGGTGATGCCCTTGGCCTCGAGCTTCTGGAACAGCCACTTGCCGATCGTGCCCTTCATCGCGTTGGAATAGGTCTCGTCGTCCTTGAACAGCCAGGGCAGGTCGAGCGCCTCGAATTCCTTGATGCCGAGCGGCGCGAATTTCGCGGTCGAGGGTGCCAGCATCTGCACCGAACCGAGCTGGAGCGCCTCGATCTCCTCCTTGTCCTTGTAGAGCGAGGAGTTCGGATAGACTTCGATCTTGACCTTGCCGTCGGTGTACTTCTCGGCGAGTTCCTTGAACTTCAGCGCGCCCTTGCCCTTCGGGGTGTCGTTGGCGACCACGTGGCTGAACTTGATGACAACAGGGCTCTGGGCCTGTGCCACGGCTGGGGCCACGAGAATACCTGCGGCGGCGACCGCAAGAAGCAGCTTGCGCATGAAGTAACCTCCCAACAACCTCTAAAACCGGGTTCTTTTTGTTTTGCAGCCCGGTTTGCAGCCCAGTAGTGGCAGCAATCCACCACCCGAACAACTAGACCTAAGCCCAATTTGCCACAGGCAAGCTAGCTTGACGGCTGTTGTCCGTGCAACCCGGGACCCGCTCCCAGTCCCGGGTTGCGAACGGTTATGTCGCATTGCGGCAGTGCGATCAGTCCTTGCGCTGGGCGACCATGAACAGACGCCGGAACGGAAACAGCGTCTGCCCCGCCGCATTCTTCGGATAGGCCTTCGCCACCCGCTCGCCATAGGCGGCCTCGAACGCGGCCTTCTCGTCGCCCTGCAGGATGTCGAGATAGCGCGTCAACCAGGTCCCCTTGGTCCATTCCTTCACGGGATTGTCGCCTTCGAGCACCTGCAGATATTCGGTCTCCCAGATGTCGACGTTCTGGGAAAGCGGCGCGAGTAGATCATGATAGAAGGCCGGCCCTTCGACCGGCGGCGGGGTAACGAGATGCTCGACCTTTGACCGCCACGGGCCGTTCAGCGCCGTCTCGCCGATCAGCACATGCGATAGCGCGAGGAAGTTGCGCGGCATCTGCACCGCAAGCATGCCGCCGGGCGTCACCTTCTCCATGACTGACGGAAACAGTGCCGCATGATCGGGCAGCCAGTGCAGTGCGGCATTGGAATAGATCAAATCGTATTGCCTGGCGGGGCGCCAATGGCCGAGATCCTCGTGCGACCATTCCACATCCGGCGCCGCCTTGCGGCCCGCGGCCACCATCTCGGCCGAGCCCTCGACACCGGTCACGGTCGCGTCCGGCCAGCGTTCCTTGATCAGTTTTGTCACGTTGCCGGCCCCTGCCCCGAGATCGGCGATCGCGCGCGGGGCGAAATCCGGAATCCGCATCAACAGGTCGACGGCGGGCCGAAGCCGATGGCCGGAGAATTTCAGATATTGCTGCGGATCCCAGACCATTGCTCAACGCCTTTTCTTTTTCGTGTTTCCTTCGTCGAGGCTCTTGGTTACCACTGCTCGTCCCGCTCAGGCAATTCGCGAAGCCGGCGGGACGGGCAGGAAACGAACGACAAGAAGCAAAAAGCAAACAAGAGAGCGTGTGACCATGGACCTCGGGCTCAAATCGAAAACCGCAGTCGTGACAGGCGCGAGCATCGGCATCGGCCGCGCCATCGCCAAGGGCCTGGCTGCCGAAGGCGTCCGCGTCGTCGGCGTGGCGCGGCGCACTGATCTCCTTGCCGAGCTGGTGCAGGAAGTCGGCTCCGGCCTGATCACGCCGTTCGAGCAGGACGTGATGGCCAAGGACGCCGCGGAGAACATCGCGGCCTTTGCGCTCAAAGAGCTCGGCCATGTCGACATCCTCATCAACAATGCCGGCGGCAGCCGCCCCCTTCCCGTCGATGCGCCCGACAGCAAATGGGACGAGGCGATCGCGCTGAACTTCACCAGTTACCGCCGCATCGCGCATGCGCTGCTGCCGCAGATGATCGAACGCAAATGGGGCCGCATCGTCAACATCACCGGCAAGTCCGAGCCGGAGGGCCTCAACGCCGCCTTCGCAGCAAAGGCCGCCGTGCACGCCTGGGCCAAGGGCCTGTCGCGCGAGATCGGCGAGCACGGCATCACCATCAACTGCATCCCGCCCGGCCGCATCATGAGCGAGCAGATCCGCCGCAACTATCCGCCGGATTATCGCGAGCGCTTTGCGGAGGAAGAGATCCCGGTCGGCTATTGGGGCGAGCCGGAGGACCTCGCGGCGCTCGCGGTGTTTCTGGCGTCACCGGTGGCAAGGTACATCACGGGCACGGTGATCCCGGTGGATGGGGGGCTGCGGCGGTATCAGTTCTGAGGGCTTGCCCTGGCTTCGCATACAGTGCGCCCCGCCGCTCCGCTCCTGCGGGAATAGCGCGCAACGAAACCCATCGACAACATCCAGAGAGGTCTCGATGATCGAGAGATACTCAGACCACGCGGCAAACGAGCGGACTTTTCTCGCCTGGGTCAGGACGGGCATCGCAATCATCGCGTTTGGCTTTGTCGTCGAGAAATTCAACCTCTTCGTCCGAACTATCGCTGAAGCCAACAGGACGGAGATCGGGTCCCGACTGCAATTCGATCGCTTCACGGGAGCGTTCAGTCACTATGACGGCCTCGCGCTGATCGCGATCGGGATCGCAATCATCGTGATTTCGCTCTTTCGCTTCATCAGGACTGGCCGATTGATTGACGATGCACAATCTCATTCCGCCGGCGGCATCAAGACAGAACTGGTGCTCGCCGTTGTGCTGGGCCTGATCGTTACAGCGATGACCGTCTATTTTGCGCTCTGACTTTGGACCTAGCGGTGGCGCCGGCTTCCATCGACAACGTCTGGAGATCGCTTTGCATCACCATACGGGTCTGGGCATCGAGAGCGCCGAACGGCTCGTCCATCAGGATCATATCGGGGCCGACCTCGGTGTTGACTGACGTGATGTTGCGGCCGCGATGATGGACCGCATGTCTATACATATTCCAAGCCGCCGAAACGAGCAAGCCGAGGCCAATGGTGAGAGTTTGGGCTTCGCGGGTTGAATGAAAGGCAGTGCCGGCTGCGGCATCGCCGCGGCGGTGCGTTGGGGTTGCGGCGTTCGCCGCACACTCGTCCACATCTACTGGCGTCGCCGCCGTCAATGACGCAGAGGCGGTCCCTTTAAGAAACACACTCGGAAGGTCGGCGGCCGGGCTCTCTGGTCATGCATCAGTCGACGTGACTGCATTTCCTGCCGTCGACAACGCGCGTGGATGAGAGGCAAGCCGGATGATGTGCGGCGAGGCTGCTCCGCTATAGAGACTGTCGAGAATGGCGGAACGGTTCTTCAGGACCCCGCGCTGATTGATGTAGCCCTTGTCCGTTGTCTCGCCTGCCGCGAGCGACAGCGGCTGGATCTGGATGGCAACGGCCGATATCCGCGCGTTGGTCGCTGCCGCCAGGTTATGCTCGGTCAAGACCCGATGGACGTATGCGCGAACGCCGGAATCCAATGAAAGGGTGTCACCGGAATCCGCGCCTGCTGCGCCGTTAGCATGTCGCCTTGCACGGTCCGGATTGAGCCATACCAGCGCGACGAGAGAATCGCGGCCCTCGCCTCCGATGACCAGATCCTGCAGCACGCCGCCCATCCGGTTCAGGATGGCGGCACGCAGCTCGCCGACGAGCACCCACGTGCCTGTCATCATTTTGAAATTCTCCGAGAGACGCCCGGAAAACCTCAGGCCGCGGCAGAGATCGGCGGGATCGATGAACGAGACCGCGTCGCCTACCCGATAGAAGCCCTCTTCGTCGAATGCTGCCGCGGACAATTCGGGTAATCCGAGATAACCGGGCATGACGTTCGGGCCACGGACCCGCGCCTCGTAACCGTCCATCGCCGGAACCAGCTTGAGTTCGATGCCGGGTGCGGGCAAGCCGATCTCTCCCGGCGCTTCGCACGGTCGATAAGACACGCAGATGGTCGGCCCGGCTTCCGTGGCACCGTATCCGGCCAAAATCGGAACTCGCTCGCCGCGGACTTCGATTGCATATTCCTGAAGCGTTGCCATTACGGACGCCGGGATCGCCGCGCCCCCGAAAATCATTCTGTCGATGCGATGGAAGAACTTCCGCCTCAGGTCTGGATCCTCGCCGAGCGCGGCGCATAACAACGCGTAACCGGTTGGGACATTGAATGAGGCCGTCGGAGAAACGTCGTGCAGATTGGCGATTGTTCGATGAAACGCTTCGGGCGTCGGTCGGCCATCGTCGATATAGAGAGAGCCGCCGTTCTTCAGAATCCCATTCAGTATGACGTTGCAGCCCATGGTATGATGCCAGGGCAGCCATTCGATCTGAACCAGGGGCTGCGAGACCGGCGTGACCTGAGCGGCCATCTGCAGCACGCTCGACATCATGCGATGGGTATTGATCACTCCCTTGGGAGAGCCGGTCGATCCCGACGTGAACAGGATTCTGCCGACGGTCTCCGGTCCGAGTGCTGCGAACGCCGCCTCAAACGCGTGACCCGGTTTCGCGGCGGATAGCTCCGACAGCGGCGTGGTATCCGCCGCCTCTTCCGCCGTTATCCATTCGGCCTGCGCAAAGCCGGGGATGGCACGGGCTTGCACGAAGGGATCCGCCTTCTGGGCAAACACAAACTTCGGCGTGAGGACCTTCGCGATGTCTTCGATGCGGCTGAGGCCACCTGGCAGAAGACTGTAGCTTGGCGAGATCGGCGCAACCTGCAGACCGATCGACATCGCGGCGAACTGGATCACCGCATTCTCGATCGAATTGCCGGACAGGATGGCCAGCGTATCGCCCGCTGCGCCACCCCGATCAATCAGCGCCTGCCCGACCGAGCGCACTCGAGACCAGAATTCGCCATAGCTGATCGACTGCCATGCATTGTCGCGGGTTCGTTGCGCGAGAAAGACGCGGTCCGGCGTTTCCTGAGCCCAGTGGGGAAGGTATGCGCAAATCGTCCCGCTCACTCCAGCGAGCATAATCCGCGATCGCAATATCAGGGTGCCGTCATCCCTTCTCGTGACCTCGATGTCGGTCGGTGGTGAAGGCATAGAACAATATGGCGTGGAAGCAGGATGGTCGAGAGCAGGCTGCACAGGCGTTCTCCTTTCGATATCCGCGAAGGCCCGGCTGAGGCGGCGGCGATCGACGCAAACGATCTGTAGTCCTCACGCGCAATGAGGCTCCTGCAGAACGTCGGGAGGGCAATATCTCGATGCTACGTTGCGTGAGAATTTCATCTTCGCGAGGATCGCGTTGCATTTGCAATGTCGCTAATCCGGCGCCACGGACACCAGTGAGGGTTCCAATGGGGGATTCACGGGTGCCGAGAGTTCGCGCAAGACGTCCGCCCGTGAGTTCACGCGCGATGCCAGGAAGCAGCCCCGCTGCTAAACGCGCTCGTCGGCTATGGACCAGTTGCCAGAGGCTGCGACCTATTCATGCAGCAGCGATTGCCAGTCTGAAGGCACCGCGCCGTCCGGCCCGGGCACCGGCTGGTCCAACGGATGCGCGTGCGGGCCTTGCAGCTTCGGGCCCGCGAAGGGCTGTCCCGTGCGATAGTCGTAAAACCACCGTTCGCCCGGCTCGAAGCTCGTGATGATCGGGTGACCCGTCGCCGCGTTATGCTTCGTTGCATGCTGATTGGGTGACGTATCACAGCAGCCGATGTAACCGCATTCGACACATCTGCGAAGATGAAACCACCATCCGCCAGCAGCCGAGCATTCCACGCAACCCGTTCCGCTTGGCTTGGCCGCGAGGTTGATGCCATCCCTGTCAGACTTCATCGATCCACTCACTGAAAGTGATTGCGGTCATCGCAAATCTTCGCCGCCATCGCATTTTGCCAGTGTTTCGCCCGACGGGTCAACCTCGCGACATCAGGGAGCATCTCGCGGGAGAATTGGAGAGGCGTTCACACAAAGTTGCGGCGGCGATGCACAGGCGTGACGCGAGGCATCGTTCGGCGACGAAAAATCGGCGTATTCCAATCCCCAACAATCATTGCCCCGCTGCGGCCGCACCACAGACAGCGGAGGGACGAAACGTTCTGCCGATAGAAGCACCACAGGCCTTGGCTTTGCCAGTTCGTCACGGGAGACGTGCAACATGAACAAATGGGATCAAAAATCTCGAGGGCATCACGCCTGCCCCACCTGCTACGGCCCGCCCTCGTCGCGCCGCGGCTTTCTCGCTGGCGTCGGTGCAGTTGGCCTTGCCTCGGCCATCCCCGCCGTTGCGGTACACGGACAGGCCAAGCCGGCGCTGATCGATACTCACCTTCATTTCTATCCGCCTGAGTATCAAAAGCTCTGGCTTGGCTACGAAGACGCACGCAAGCAGCCGCACTTTCCCGGCCAGGTGGCCTGGACCCGCGAGAAGCTCGTCGAGGACATGGACCGCAATGGCATACGCACAGGCATCCTGTCGGTCGCCTCCACGCCCGGCGTGTGGTTCGACCTCGGGCCGGCGGAAGCCGGCCGGCTTGCGCGCGCCTGCAACGAGTACGCGGCCGACATGATGCGCGACCATCCGGGCCGTTTCGGCCTGTTCGCGACCTTGTCGATGCAGGACGTCGATGCCACGCTCAGGGAGATCGAATATGCGTTCGACACGCTGAAGGCGGACGGGATCGGGCTGCAAAGCAGCTACGGCGACAAATGGCTCGGCAATGCCGCCTACAGGCCGGTGTTCGAGGAGCTGAACCGTCGCAAGGCGGTCGTGTATGTGCATCCGCTGGTCGCGAGTTGCTGTAGCGCGCTCAGCGTCGGCACGTTTCCGGCGGTGATCGAAGTCCCGCACGACACCACACGGACCGTGACGAGCCTTCTGCTCAGCGGCGCATTTGCCCGCCATCGCGACATCAAATGGCTGTTCTCGCACGCCGGCGGCACGATTCCGATGATGGCCGGGCGCATCAATTCGTTCTATGGGGCGCGGCCCGACCTGAAGGAGTTTGCGCCGGACGGAATCGAAGGCGAACTACGCCGGCTTCACTACGACACCGCGAATGCGACTTTCGCGCCCTCCATGGCCGCGCTGCTCAAGCTCGTGCCCGCCTCGCAGATCACCTATGGCAGCGACTATCCGTATTTCGGCCTTGGCCAGTTCGCGCAGTTGCAGAAGCTTGGCCTCTCGACAGACGATCTCGACGCGATCGGCCATCAGAACGCGGCACGTCTCGTTCCCCGGCTGCACACTTAGAGCATAATCCGGAAAAGCGTGGCGCGGGTTTCGCCCGGGCCCTGCTCCCGATTGCTGCCACGATGACATCGTGCCCGTGGATGGAGGGTTGCGGAGGTATCAGTTCTCGGGGGCGGGCGGCGGAGCCCGATCGGCCCGCGAAATCATGCTTCATTGCGCGATCGTTCTTGCCGGGTCGGCCGATGACTGCGGCGCCGGAGGCATGGCGCCATAGACGCTGATACGGCCTGCTTCGCAGTGAAGGAACGTTGTGGCGACCGCGTCGGAATACAATCGCGCCGAGGTCGGGCTCAGCCGATCGGCCGACAACAGCGCACCCGTCGCGACCAAGGCGGACGACAATGCGTTGAACAGGCCCTGAGAGGCAATCGGATCGAACGCCATCGCCGCATCGCCCACTGCAATCCAACCTTCGCCCGCGGCCTCCGAGAGGAGGCAAGCAGACGCGTCCACGCTGAGCAGCGCATCTCCCGCCGATGTGCCGGATCTGCGAATGCGCCAAGTCTGCACACGCCCTTGCGGTCCATGGATGCGATAAGACCAGGTCGGTCCATCGCTGCTGTATTCGAGCCACGATGCGGAACCGGCCGGCGCGCCATCAGCCGCATCCTCGACCAGTTCGGCGACCATGCGATCCCGGGCGGCCACGCGCGCGCCCCGGCGCCGCGCAATCGCGGCGGCGCGACCCGTTGCATCGACGACGACCTCCGCAAGGACGACCTTCGCCCCAGCGCTATCACTCGCACGACAGATAACGCCGCGGTCCGGCGTGACGCCGATTGCGCGCAGCCCATAAAATGTAACCCCGACGGCGACAGCCTCGTCGCGAAGGCGCTCGTCGAAACGGGCGCGATCGACCACATACCCGACGCGGCAGGGATGACGCAGAAAGTCCTCGTAGTCCGACGCGCCCGAACGGTGTGTTCGCCGAATCCCGAGACAGGCTCGGGCGATCTCCGGATCGTCGAGCAGATGTTCAAGTCCCACCGCCGCGACAGTGACGAGCGAGGCCGGAGCAAGGAGCTCAAGCCGCGTCGTCGGCTTGACGCCGGAATCTGCGAGAATGACCGTGCGGCCCCTAAGGGCCAGCAGGCGTGCGGCGGTCAAGCCGGCAGGCCCCGCGCCGACCACGAGACAGTCGGTGCGCAGCACGTCCAAGGTCAGATCTCGCCCGGGCGATAGGTCCGCTTCGGCGGGGGAGCCGTCTTGCGTGCACCGCGCCGCTGCGCCAGGCCTGCCGTCGTCTGCGGCAAGAAAAGGCTCTCCATGTCTTCGACCGCGTGGTACTTCGGATCGGCCGTGACATCGATCGGCCCGTTGTTGTCGCGGCGTCCCTGCTCGACCCGCAGATCCTGCACCGGCAGAGATGCAGGCGCGTTCTTCACCGGCAACACCATGCCGAGCTCGGACCATTCCGCAATCATGTTCGACAGGCGGTCATAGTAATCGTTGCCGCGGATGTCGCGCAACCAGTCGACCCGGTTCATCAGGTGCTTGAAGGTCTGCTGTTGCGTCGCCTGGCCGAGAGGCGCGATGGCGGCCGCACGCAGATAGTTTCCGTCTGCCAGAACCTGATCCGGGGCACGCGGTCCCCAGAACGTCGGCATCGACAGGAACGTCGACGGGAAGTAGTCGGCCGCCGAATTGCACGAGGTATGATCGGTCTGCCAGGGCACGCCGAGGAAACGGGTGAGGCAGCCTGCGGCAACACCGTCGTGTGGGCCGTTCGCGCCGGTGCAGACCGCCGGCGTGAGAGTCCCCCCGAAGTCCTGCCGCGCTGGTTGCTCACCGGCCAGGACCTTCAGCCGATACGCCGATGTCCACATCAGCGGAATCCGCATCACCCATGTCATCTCCATCGCGGGATGGAACGGGCCGCCGAGACAATCGTGCAAGGATGCGCGCTCGAGATGCTTGACCTGGACCTCGGGAGGCAGGGCATCGAAGTCCTGCGCCTGCGGCGGCTGGTGCGACGGCCCGTCGGCGTCGAATGTTCCAGCAGCCCAGCGCTTGAGGTGCGCGTACTGGGTCTTCGTCACGGCAAGCAGCGAATTCGAAGGCTTCGGCGGACCTTCGAAGAATTGGTCGACCGCATCGCCGAACACCTGCGCTATCTGATCTTCGATCAGTGCGCCGCTCGCGCCTGGATCGCGAAACAACGCCAGCACGGCCGCGCGCCACGCCGCATTCGCAGCAGACGCGTCGTTGAGCTTGGCGAGGACTTGCGCATTCTGCGCGTCGAGCGGCGAGCCAAAACCATGAACGACGAAGAGCCCGTGGTTGACCCATTGCAGTCCGGTCAGGCGCTGAAAGATTGGTTGCACGTCGTTGACGAACGAGGTCTTGACCGGTCGTGGAATCCAGCCCTTGTCGTAGAACACCTCCCGCACCACGTCGTCCATCGTTACGAGACAGAACAGCCCCGGCGCGTAATTCGGCGGCGTAACGCAGACATAGCCGGGCTCCGCATCGATCGGTGCATGCCCCGCAAATGTCACTTGCGCCCGCACCGGCCCGTCGCTGACGTCATCGTGCCAACCTGGATTGTTGGCGAAAGTCAGGGGCCGGGTCCCTTTGCGGAACGGCCGCGAAACTCCATTGCCGCCGAGGAAGATCAGCCGCCCCTCCTCGTCGGTACGAAGCTCGCCGAGATAGACCGGCGAAGCCCAGAACGCGCCATCGTCCAGCCTGATCGGGCCAGCCCCCTGCCCCACGATGCTTCGCGGGGTTGGCGTGATGTCGAGCTTCCACCTGGCGTCCGGCAAAACCAGCTCGCGATTTCGCTGCAACGCGCTCTGGCTCAGCGGGCCGAGGTCCATTGCCTGGTTGAACTCGTACCAGCCGGCCTTGAGGTTTGCGATGCAGACGCGCCACTCGATCTTCGCGGACGCAGCGGTCACCTCCTGCACACTGCCGTCCTTCATGTGGGCGTAGATGCGGAAGCGCGCGGCTTGCCGCTTGATCTCTCCGTTCGCGGTGCGAAAGTCCTCGACAAAGCGAGCCGGCTGTTCCGGCGTCGTGCCGGGCAAGGTCGACGCACCGCCGATCATCTCGGGGCCGATGACGTAGTCGCCGGCGCCTTGCGCGTTGCCAACGCGGGCGACGCCGATGGGCGGATAGACTTTCAACGCTGCAATTGCGTTTGGATCGATCATCGTCTGACCTCGATATCAAAAGGGATTGTCCAAAAACGGAGGCGTCGCACGAGACTTGCCGCGAGGCCATCAGCGCGGATGGTCCGGCTCGTCGATCGGCTGTCCGTTCAGGCTGCGCCTCACGGCGGCGGGCTTCTCGCCGGCCTCGATCCGCCGCCTCTGGAATTTGTCGATGAACGAGGCGCGGATGTCCTCGATCGGCTCGAACTCCGAACGTGGCGGCGCGGTGCTCTGCGGAGCAGCTGCCGCGCCGAGCCCACGCGACTGAAAGCGATGCAGCATCGAACGTCCTCCGCGCAAATAATTCGCCGCAGAACTTGCTGTGCGGGGGCCTTTCGCGACCGGCTCCGACAACAGGCTATGTCAACCGCGCTGCGTCCAAATGACCGATCCGCAGGGTTGGCTTTGTTCAATTATAGCGAGTAGTATAGTATCAATGTAGACCTAAAGTCCACGCGACAAAGCGAAGCTCGCGTTACGGGTCATCAAAGCCGGAACAACACCATGTGCATGATGTGCGTGCATCGCGGCTCGGGCGTTCCCAGACTCAAACCTCGCAAGCGCCGCCCGCTCGGCCTTGCTCAGCCGCAGACCGGCGTGCAGGTGCGCGGCGTCGAGATCGTCCAGTGTGTTCAGGACGTGACGAATTCGGTGCCGCTGGTCGCCGATAAGGCGACGCTCGTTCGCCTCTATCTTGAGCCGACTTCGGTGTCGCAGCCCGGTCAGATCACCGCGGAAATTGCGTGGAGCCGGAGCGGCGGAGGCGACACGTTCGTCCCGGCCCTCAACTCGCTTCGGGTGGACCCGGGCTCGCCCTTCAGTCTCCGCGAACAGCGGGAAGACATCGACAAGAGCCTGAACTTCCGCCTGCCGGCCGCGGCCATCGGCGCGGGCACACTCAACTTGCGCATCAGCCGCATCTTTCAGCCCGGAGGCGGCGACCTTCCGGCGGCGGCGTTCAACATCGCGCCCGTAACATTCGCGGCGGCGCCGCCGCTGCGCATCCGGGTGATCGGTCTTCGATACAGGGCGGGCACAACGACCGTCACCCCCGCTGCGGTCCACTTTTCGTATCTCAAGTCGTTTCTCAACCGCGCCTATCCTGTCGCCGCGCTCGAATGGTCCCACATGGTGGTGGACGCGGATTTTGCCGCGCCGTTCGACGACTCGACGGTCGATCTCGCCAATGCCCAGATCGCCGCGCTGCGAAGCCGCGAGGTGAGCAGCGGCGTCGACCCGCGCACGCACTATTACGGTCTCGTCGACGATAACGCGTCCAACAACTTCATGCGAGGAAAGGCGTTCGCCATTCCGGGCACGCCCCAGCCGGACACCGTCGCTTCCGGACCCGCGGGCGTGCCGAACGGATTTGCCGGCGATCGCGACGCGTCATACGCCGACTGGTACGGCGCTCACGAACTCGGACATACGTTCGGCCGGTTTCATCCGGGATTTCCCCCCGCCGCGCAGGACGCGAGCGATCCGACATTCCCTTATGAGAACGGCTGTATCAGCAAGCCGGACAACAAATATGTCGGTGTCGACACCGGGGATCACGAACTCGGCTTGCCGGCCGCTGCGTTGCCGGGGCTCACATATCACGACGTGATGACCTATGCAGACAACCAGTGGCTATCGGCGTACACTTACCAGGCGATAATGACCCGGCTTTTGGAAGAGGACGCCCTCGGTCCGCCGGTCGCTTAGGAGGATCCGATGAAGACCGAAATCAAGACCGGATCATTCGTTCACGTCGTCGCCACCATCAACAAGACCGCTGGTGACGGCAAGATCATGTATGTGAACCCGTCGGTCTCCACCATCGCGTCGGACGCCGCCACCGACAAGGATGTGGAACTCGTGGCTTACGACGGCACCGGCAAGGAAGTCTACCGTGAGCCAGTCGTGATCCGCCGGTCATCTGCTGAACCCGACCGGCCGAACGAAGTCGGTCTGATTCAGGCGGACCTTCCGCGGGTGAGCGGCATGAAGTCGGTAAGCCTCCAGCTCAAGGGGAAGGAGATCAGCCGGTACGAGGCCGGGGCGGCACCTCCCGGGCCGACCGCAGGCGCCACCTTCGGACTTGAGCTCGCCGGGGCTGCGGCAGCCAGCCGGCGACCATTGAGGATCGACCAGCTCGGCGGTTTGCAGCCCGTCGCCGGCGTGACCTACTCGGTCCAGGTCAAGCCGGACAACAAGTCGACGTGGGACACGATCGCTGTGAGTCGCCCCACCCCCGAGGTGGACGTCGATCGCAATCAGTTCGCCGGCGCCAAACGTGCCGCGGTACGCGTGTTGCGAACGACCGGATTCGACGAAGAAATCATCGCGGAAGATACGGTCGACTTGAAGTAGCCGCCCGCAAGGAGCCTGCGCGTGCTTACCGACGGCATCGCACATTGATCCCGTCGAGGTCCAGGCCGGATACGCCGTCGACGCTTGATCTGGATCAAACCCGCCGCGGCATTGCCATCCCGGAATGGGTACGACCGCGCAGAAAGCGCCGCCCGTAAGCCAAGGAGATGATCGATCATGACATCCTCGAATTCCCTGCGTACCTTCGTTCTCGCCGGAGCCGGCGCCCTGCTATCAGGCACAATCGCTCAGGCCGGGCCGATCCCGACGCATCTTTCGACGATGAAATCGATGGTCGATCAGACCACCACCGAAGTGCGCTGGGTCGGCGGCTGGCGCGGCGGCGGCTACGGCTATCGCGGCGTCGGCTGGGGCTACCGCGGCGGCTGGGGTTATCGCGGCTACGGCTATCGCGGCCTCGGTTACGGTGTGGCCGCCGGCGCGGTCGTCGGCGGCGCAATCGCGCGGAGCGCCTATTACGGCGGCTATGGCGGGTACTACGGTGGCTACTCTGGCGGTTATCCCGCCTATGGCTATGGCTACCCGGCCGCATCGTATTACGGTTATGGCGGCGGCAATTACGGCTATGGCTATGGCGGCGACAATTGCCCGCCCACCGGCAGCTACTGGGCCTACTAGCGGGAAACGTATTCGCCGCTTCGGAGGATGGCTCGCCACGGGCCGCCATTCTCCGATGAGCCAATTCACCCCTGTGCCCGGGGGGGGGGGGGGCCCCCCCCCCCGCCCCCCCCCGGGCCCCCCCCACCCACCCCCCCCCCCCCCCCAAAAAAAAAAAAAAAAAAGCCCCCCCCCAACCAACCCCCCCGGGCCAAGTGGGGGTGTTGGTTGCGCGGGAG
>NZ_JBVVPO010000004.1:152789-227870 GCF_055811795.1 Bradyrhizobium sp. MI1.7 | reverse complement strand
TCAATCTTTTTCGGCTGTTGGGGGGCGGGGCCCCCCCGCCCCCCCCGCCCCCCTCAAAAAAACCCCCCCCGGGGGGGGGGGGGGGTGCCCCCCCCCCCCCCCCCCCGGCGCCGGGACGACATACAGCGTCAGCGCAAACACCGCATAAATGAAAATCATCAGCGCGCCGACGAACCATGCCGAGCGTCCACTGGTGGTGATGAAGGTCGCCGTGACTGTTGCGATCATCACCATGGTGACGGCGCCAGGCCAGAACTGAAGGTTCATTGGCGTCGGTCCCACGACATAGCTGAGCAGCACGAGCGCGGGTGCAACGAACAGCGCGATCTGGGAGGCGCTGCCGAGCGCAATGCTGACGACCATGTCGAGGCGGTCCTTGCGCGCAGCGGCAAGGGCAACTGCAAATTCGGCAGCGGCGCCAACCAGCGAAACGATGATGAACCCGACGAAAGCCGGACTCATGCCGAAGGTTTCCGCCGCCTTCTGCACCGATTCCACGAAGATCTCGCTCACCAGCGCCACCAGCACGGTGACGGCCAGCAGCGTCCCAACGGCTAGCCCGATCGGCCAGTGCGCTTCCTCCTGCTCGCCGTGATCGACGCTTGCGAACAATTCCTTGTGCGTCCCGAGCGAGAACCACAGGCCAAGCGCGTAAGCCGCGATCAGCAGGACTGAAATGCCGACGCTAAGCTTGTGAATGACGCCTCCGTCCTGCGGCAAATGCTCGAGGTCGGCGACTGCCGAGGGGGCCAGCAGGGCGACTGTCGCCATCAGCAACAGGCCGGACGACAGGCGCGCGCCGGCGCGGTTGTACTCCTGCACGTGGTAGCGCAGGCCGCCGAGCAGCAGGCAGGCGCCGAGCATGAATGTCGCGTTGGTGACGATCGCGCCGGCAATCGAGGCCTTCACCAGCATGTACTCGCCTGCCCGCAGCGCCGTGATGGCGATGATCAGCTCCGTCAGATTGCCGAGCGTTGCGTTGAGCAGCCCACCCACGGCATCGCCGGTCCTGGCGGCGACCGCTTCGGTGGCGTGGCTGAGCAGCGCCGCCAGCGGCACGATCGCAAGCACGGCGAGCACGAACAGCAGCGTGTGGGAATGCGGGGCGACCGCCTCCGCCACCAGCACGATGGGCACGAAGACCAGCATCCAGAGCAGAGGTGTATCCCGGATTTCCCTGAGCAGGGTTGTCATATGGGCCGCCCTTTCCATGGAAGCGTTGATGGAAGGTCCGGCGGCGCCGCGGGGTGAGTCTTGATCTGGCTCAAGCGGGCCAGAGGAGACGGGCCACTGGACGTCAGGAAGCGGACGTCGCGCATGATGAGAATGCGCCCTTGTCCCCGACCGCTGGCACGATAGCATCATGCCAGTGTTTTGCCCGACGGGTCAACGTGATCACTGCCACGAAGGTCGTCGCGACGCGCTCCGAAAATCCCTTATCGATCAAGGAGCCTTCTACTGTGCATGGGGTTGTTTTTCGAGTTTTTGTGTTGGCCCCCAAAAAAAATCGCAGGCATCCGCGACGATGGCTCACTCCGCCTGCAAGACCTCTGCAATCGCAGCCCCCGCCGCGATGGTGCCGAGCTTGCCACCGACGTCGCGCGTCGCCCTGCCCTCGCCGATCGCCTTCGCCACCGCGGCTTCGATCGCACGCGCCGCTTCCTCGTAGCGGACGGCGCCGCTCTTCTCGCCATGCCGGGCCAGCAGCAACGCGGTCGACAGGATCAGCGAGACCGGATTGGCAACGTCCTGCCCCGCGATGTCAGGTGCCGAGCCGTGCGCGGCCTGCGCCATGGCGTAGCGATCACCGACATTGAGCGAGCCGCCGAGGCCGAGGCTGCCGGAGAGCTCGGCCGTGAGATCGGACAGGATGTCGCCGAACATGTTGGTGGCGACGATGACGTCGAAGCGATCGGGGTTGCGCACGACATGCGCCATCATGGCGTCGACCAGGATGTCGTCGACTTCGAGGCCGGGATAGCCCTTCGCCGCCGCGCGGCAGATGTCGAGGAACATGCCGTCGCCGATCTTGAGCACATTGGCCTTGTGCACGATGGTCAGATGTCTTCGCCGCTTCATCGCCAGACGGCAGGCGGCGTGCGCGATACGCTCGCAGCAGAGGCGCGTGATCCGGCGCAGCGAGATCACGACGTCAGGCGTGACCAGCATCTCGCCATTGCCCTGTTCCATGTTGCGGTCGGCGTAGAACCCTTCGGTGTTCTCGCGCACGACGACGAGGTCGAACTCGCCAAGCCGGCCGGGCCGCCCCGCATAGGTGCGCGCCGGCCGGACATTGGCGTAGAGGTCGAGGCTCTTGCGAAAGTGCCTGGACGGGTTGATCTCGCCATGGGCCTCGTCCTTGAAGTCGAAGGTCGCGGTCGGCCCCAGGATCAGGCCGTCGGCGGCGCGGACGATGTCGAGCAGCTCGGGGCGCACCGTCGTGCCTGATAGCTTCAGGCTCGCATGCCCGACCGCGTGCTCCTCGAGGCGCAAGTCAAGCTGGAAGCGCTCGGAGGCCGCGCGCAGCACGCCCGATGTCGCGGTCGTGATCTCCGGTCCGATGCCGTCACCGGGCAGAACGACGATTTGCATGGTGATCCCCCAAGATTGCAGCAGTTGGCGCGATCATACGCCAGCCGCCGGCCGCATCGCCTGACCTTCGCGCATACACAGCATGCAAGCATATGCCTGTGGAAGCGGCCTTCGGCGTAGTACATGCCAAAAGTCCCCTTTCACCACGCCGCCGGAGCAACGCGCCAGGCAATGACAATCACGTTACCTGCCGCCGCGCGCGAGCCCGATCATCCCATTGCCGACGGCCTTCCGGCCACGCAGCGGCGCTGGGCGATCGCCGCCATCTTCACCGCGCTGGCGATGGCCTCCCTCGACACCGCGATCGCGAATATCGCTCTGCCAGCCATTGCCGCCGATTTGCACGTCACGCCGGAGCAATCGGTCTGGGTGGTCAATGTCTACCAGATCGCGCTGGTGGCGACCCTGCTGCCGCTCGGTGCGCTCGGCGAGATCGTCGGGCACCAGCGCATCTATCTCGGCGGCCTGATCCTGTTCACCATCGCCTCGCTGCTCTGCGCGGTGGCGTGGTCGCTGGACAGCCTGCTGGTCGCGCGCACGCTGCAGGGCCTGGGCGCCAGCGGCATCATGAGCGTCAACACGGCGCTGGTGCGCTTCGTCTATCCCGGCCGGATGCTTGGCCGCGGTTTTGGCCACAACGCGCTCGTGGTCGCGACCGCCTTCACCATCGGTCCATCGATCGCCTCTGCCATCCTCGCAGTCGGCCCGTGGCCGTGGCTGTTCGCTGTCAACATCCCGTTCGGCCTCGTCGCGATCGGGATCGGCTTTGCAATGCTGCCGAAGACGCCGCGCGCCGATCACGGCTTTGATTTTCTCGGCGCGGTCCTTGCGTCCGCCTGCCTCGGCCTGTTCATCACGGGCATCGGCAGCGCCGCGCACAATCTGTCGCCCGTCGTCGTGGGCATCGAGCTGATCACGGCCCTCGCACTCGGCTTCATCCTGACGCGCCGGCATGCCGACCATCCCGCGCCGATGCTGCCGATCGACCTGTTCAGCCGGCCGATGTTCGCGCTGTCGGCAGCGACCGCGGTGTGCTCGTTCGCCGTGCAGGGCCTCGCCTTCGTCTCGCTGCCGTTCTATTTCGAGGACGTGCTCGGGCGTTCGCAGGTCGAGACCGGCTTCTTCATGACGCCCTGGCCGCTGGTGGTCGGCATCATGGCGCCGATCGCGGGGCGCCTCTCCGACCGGCACGCGGTCGGCCTGCTCGGCGGCATCGGGCTCGTGCTGCTCGGCCTCGGCATGGCATTGCTCGCGATGCTTCCGTCCAATCCTGCCATCCCCGACATCATCTGGCGGATGGTGATCTGCGGCATGGGGTTCGGCTTCTTCCAGGCGCCGAACATGAAGGCCGTGATGTCGAGCGCGCCGCCGCACCGCAGCGGCAGCGCCTCCGGCATCGTCGCCACCGCGCGGCTGACAGGGCAAACGACGGGAGCCGCACTCGCGGCGCTGTGCTTTGCGCTGGCCGGTCACGATGGCGCGACCGTCGCTCTGGGGCTCGGCGCCGGCTTCGCCGCGCTCGGCAGCGTGATGAGCTTCCTGCGGCTGGCGGTGAAGTAAGCCTTCAGGCCAGGTGCCGGGCTGCGGTGGTGTCGAGCGTCGCAGCGGTCGGGATGACCGTCTCGTCATCGAGCGCAGCGAGGCGCCCGTCGATGGCTTCGATGACCTTGCGCGAGAACGGCCCGAGATGCGCATAGGCGGCAATCATCTGCACCGCGATCCGTGCCGATGACGTGTCGCGCTTGGCGCAGTTCATGAAGGTCTGCCACAGCGGCCCGCGCGCTTCGGGAAGGGCGGTGACAACGCGGTGCACCGTCTCCATCGCCCCGACCCGCGAGCGGATGTCGCCCTCGGCGAGCTCGGGGCGCTGCCTGGATCGGTCGAGCAGCGTCATCAGGCGGTCGACGCGTCCTGCGTAGGCGGCGGGGCTGTAGATGTGCTCCAGCACCCGCTTGTAGTCCGTCAGGATGTCGCGCAACGGGCGGACCGGATCGAAGTTGATGCCGTCCGTGCACTGATCGGCGCCGATGGTCGGCGCCAGATCGTGGCCCGGATGCAGCCGGCCTTCACGCTCGAGTCGGCGCGTGAGCTGCGTGTTCGGCAACGCATAGAGCAGGCCGACCATGGCGACGGGAATCGCGGCCTCCTCGATGAAATCGATCATCGCTTCCGCCATCGAGACCTTCTCGGTGTCGAAGCCGACGATGAAACCCGCGGTGACGAGCATGCCGGCGGCATAGATCTTGTGGATGCTCTCGGCGATGTTGCGCCGCGTGTTCTGCTTCTTCCGCATCGCGACCAGCGTTGCAGGGTCCGGACTTTCGATGCCAACGAAGATGCCGAAGAAATTGGCCGCGCCCATCAGCTCCAATAGCTCGGGATCGTCGGCCAGGTTGACCGAGGCCTCGGTGGACAATTCGAAGGGATAGCCGTGCGCGCGCTGCCATTCGGCGAGCTGGGGCAGAAACTGCCGCAGCGACTTCTTGTTGCCGATGAAATTGTCGTCGACGAAGTCGAGATGGCCGCGGTAGCCCATCCGGTAGAGCGTCTCGAGCTCGACAAACATCTGCTCGACCGTCTTGGTGCGCGGCACACGGCCGTAGAGCTCGATGATGTCGCAGAACTCGCAGGTGAACGGACAGCCACGCGAATATTGCACACCGAGGTAGAGATAGTCCTCGAACTTCAGGAGATCGAAGCGTGGCACCGGCGTCTTTGTTACGTCGGCCTGGAATTTCGGCGCAGTGAAGACGCCGGCGCGGGCCCCGCCTTCCCAGGCCGCGATGAACTCGTCGATGACGCTTTCGGCCTCGCCGAGCACCCGGAAGTCGGCCTTCTCGTAGATGTGCGGGCTGGAGGTGGGATCGGGTCCGCCGACGACCACCGGCTTGCCGGCGGCGCGGCAGAGTTCGATCAGGCGCAGCGTATCGGCCTGCTGCGGCAGCATGCCGCCGGTGAACACGACGTCGGCCCAGGTGAGATCCTCGTCACCCAAGGCTTGCGTGTTGCAGTCGATCAGCCGGACCGTCCAGTCCTTCGGCAGCATCGCGGCCACCGTGATCAGGCCGAGGGGGGCCGCGGGTCGCTTCACACCCATCAGCTCGCAGGATTCGCCAAAGCTCCAGAACGACTCCGCCAAGAACAGCGGATAGAGCATCAATACGTTGCAGCGCTGCGGTACGTTCATGGAATCCCTTTTTGCTTCGTCCCAGTGTACCAGAGCGCGTTCGTCTTGCACCCCGGTAAAAAGGACAAACTGTCGCCGCAATGGGAACTGCCCGGAACGCGCCGGGCGTCGTTCCGAGCCACCTCTTGGCGCCGGGAGAGGCTCATCCGGCCGCTTGGACGGCGATTTCGGCGGCAACACCGCGCTCCCGACATTCTTCCCCGCGCATGCCAGCCTCGCTGTTGGCCACCCCTCGGACTATTGATTTGAACAGTTCCAATTTGCCAGACACATTGTTCCCTGAGTCCGATCGGTGGATTGGGCCAATCAGGGGACTTGCGATGGCAAACCTAACAATCAACGGAAAAACCTTCACGCTCGACGTCGAGCCGGATACGCCGCTGCTCTGGGCGATCCGTGAGAATGCCGGCCTGACCGGCACCAAATATGGCTGCGGCATTGCGCAATGCGGCGCCTGCACCGTTCACATGGACGGCGTCGCCATCCGTTCCTGCGGGATTTCGGTCAGCGAGGCCGAAGGCAAGAAGATCACCACGATCGAGGGGCTCGCATCCGGCGACACGCTGCACAAGGTGCAGGCAGCCTGGATCGCCAAGGACGTTCCGCAATGTGGCTATTGCCAGAGCGGCATGATCATGGCGGTGGCCGCACTCCTCGCCGAAAAGCCGAAGCCGACCGACGCCGACATCGACGAGGCCATCACCAATATCTGCCGCTGCGGCACCTTCCAGCAGGTGCGCGAAGCGATCCACACGATCGCCAGCGCCTGAGGAGCCGTCCCATGAACAAGCATGTTTCTCCCAAGATGAACCGTCGCGCCTTCGTCATCGGCACCGCCGCTGTCGGCACCGGCCTCGCGATCGGGCTCGATCTCCCCTTCGGTGGCCCCGCCGTGGTCCGCGCGGCCGACGGCGCGCCGGAAGTCAACGCCTGGGTCGTAGTCAGGCCCGATGACACCGTCGTGATCCGCATCGCCCGCTCCGAGATGGGCCAGGGCTCGCTCACCGGCCTCGCCCAGCTGGTCGCCGAGGAACTCGAATGCGACTGGTCGAAGGTCACGACCGAATATCCGACCCCCGGCCAGAGCGTCGCCCGCAAGCGCGTCTGGGGTGATTTCTCGACCGGCGGCAGCCGCGGCATCCGCTCGTCGCAGGACTATGTCCGCAAGGGCGGCGCCACCGCGCGCGTGATGCTGATCGAGGCCGCCGCGAACGAGTGGAAGGTGCCGGCCTCCGAATGCACCGTCGCCAAGGGCGTCATCACCCACAAGGCGTCGGGCAAGACGACAACTTACGGCAAGGTCGCCGAAGCCGCCGCCAAGCTGACGCCGCCGGCCGACGTCAAGCTCAAGGATCCCAAGGACTGGACCATCGCGGGCAAGGGCCTCTTGCGGCTCGACACCGCCGACAAGACCACCGGCACGATGATCTACGGCATCGACGTCAAGCTGCCGGGCATGCTGAACGCCGCAATCAAGGACTGCCCGGTGTTTGGCGGCAAGCTGAAGAGCTATGACGAAGCCAAGATCACCGGCATGAAAGGCGTCAAGAAGGTCGTCAAGGTCGGCGATACCGCGGTTGCGGTCGTTGCCGACACCTGGTGGCACGCCAAGACCGCGCTGGAAGCGCTGCCGATCGTCTGGGACGAGGGCGAGAATGCCAAGGTCTCCAGCGAGTCGATCGCGAAGTGGCTGGCTGAGGGCCTCGACGACGCGCAGCCGGCCTATGTCGGCAACAAGAACGGCGACGTCAAAGCCGCGATTGCCGGCGCAGCGAAGAAAGTCGAAGCCGTCTACAACTACCCCTACCAGAACCACGCCACCATGGAGCCGATGAACGCCACCGCGCTCTACACGGCCGACAAATGCGAGGTCTGGTGCGGCACGCAGAACGGCGAAGCCGTCTTCGCGGCGGTGCTGGAGGCCTCCGGCCTGCCAGCGGAGAAGTGCGACGTGTACAAGGTGATGCCCGGCGGCGGCTTCGGCCGGCGCGGCCAGACCGACTACGTCCGCCAGGCGGTCATGATCGCCAAGCAGATGCCGGGCACGCCGATCAAGCTGTTGTGGTCGCGCGAAGAGGACATGGCGCACGGCAGGTATCACCCGATCACCCAGTGCAAGATGACCGGCGCGTTCGACGCCAACAACAATCTGGTGGCGCTGCACTACCGCCTGTCCGGGCAGTCGATCCTGTTCTCGCTGCGCCCCGAAGCGCTGCAGAACGGCATGGATCCGGCCGCATTCCAGGGCGTCGCCCAGTCCGGCGAAGCCGCGTTCGGCTATTCGGTGCCGAACCTCCTGATCGAGCATGCGATGCGCAACCCGCACGTTCCGCCCGGCTTCTGGCGCGGCGTGAACGTCAATCACAACGCGATCTACATGGAATGCTTCATGGACGAGCTGGCCCAGGCCGCAGGTCAGGACCCGCTCGAATTCCGCCGCAAGCTGATGGGCAACCATCCCAAGCATCTGGCGGTGCTCAATGCCGTGGCCGAGAAGATCGGCTGGGACAAGCCGGCGCCGCAGGGCGTCTATCGCGGCATCGCGCAGGTCATGGGCTATGGCAGCTATGTTGCCGGCGCCGCCGAAATCTCGGTGACCGACGGCAACAAGATCAAGGTGCATCGCATCGTCGCCTCCACCGATCCCGGCTACGTCGTCAATCCGGCGCAGGTGGAGCGGCAGATCGCCGGCTCCTTCGTCTATGGCCTGTCCGCGTTGTTCTACGGCGGCTGCACCGTCAAGGACGGCAAGATCGAGCAAACCAACTTCGACACCTACAACTCGATGCGCATCAACGAGATGCCGAAGGTGGAATCGGTGATGGTGCCGAGCGGCGGGTTCTGGGGCGGCGTCGGCGAGCCGACCATCGGCGTCGCGGCGCCGGCGGTGCTCAACGCCTATTTCGCGGCGACGGGCAAGCGCATCCGCTCGGTGCCGCTGCGCGACCAGAACATCACCTTCGCCTGAGAAACGCCGCGGCGGCTGCAACGGCCGCCGCGGCATTTTTGCCTGGATGATCCTGATGACCACGCGCCCGGTGACACGGCGGAATGCCGTGCTCGGCATCACCGCGGCCGCCGCAACGCTGGCGCGGCCATCGGTCCCGCGTGCGCAGTCGGCAGCACGTATCGTCGTGGTCGGCGGCGGGTTCGGCGGCGCGGCCTGCGCCCGCGCGCTGAAACGCGCGCAGGAAAACCTGCAAATCATCCTGATCGAACCGAACGCGGTCTTCACCTCCTGCCCCTTCAGCAACGAGGTGATTGCGGGCCTGCGTGAGATCGACGCGCAGCAGTTCGACTATGACAAGCTCGCCGCCGAGGGCATCACCGTGATCGGCGAGGCCGTCACCACAATCGAGCCGCAGCGGCGCAGCGTCGTGACGACCGACGGCGTCGCGCTGCCCTATGACCGTCTCGTACTCTCCCCTGGCATCGACTTCCATTTCGAGGCCCTGCCCGGCTATGACGAAGCGGCATCCGAGAAAATGCCGCACGCCTGGAAGGCCGGCGCGCAGACGCTGCTGCTGCGCAGGCAACTGGAGGCGATGGCGGACGGCGGCACGGTCGCCATCGCCATCCCGGCCAACCCGTCGCGTTGCCCGCCGGCGCCCTACGAACGCGCCAGCCTGATTGCGCATTACCTGAAGACGAAGAAGCCGCGCTCGAAGGTGCTGGTCCTCGATGCCAAGGACAATTTTTCGCAGCAGCGGCTGTTCGAGAAGGCGTGGAAGGAGCTCTATGGCGACATGATCGAGCGTATCGCGCTGTCGCAGGGCGGTCGCGTCACCTCGGTCGATCCTTCGACAAGGACCATCATCACCGAGTTCGGCAACTACACGCCTGATGTCGCCAACGTCATCCCGCCGCAACGCGCCGGCCGCATCGCCGAGATCGCGGGCGCGGCGGATGCGACCGGCTGGTGCCCGATCGATCCCGTGACATTCGAGTCGAAGCTCGTCCCGAACATCCATGTCATCGGCGACGCCTGCCTCGGCGGCGGCATTCCCAAATCGGCGTCGGCCGCGAGCGCACAGGGCAAGGCCTGCGCCGCCGCCATCCTCAACCTGTTCGCGGGCCGCGCGCCGGAGACGCCGCGGCTGACCGGCGTCTGCTACAACACGGCCGCGCCCGGCTACGGCTTCTCGCTCGCCGGCAATTACCAGCCCAGGGGCGACATCTTTGCCGAGGTCGAGGGCGGCGCGACCAGCCCGGTCGATGCGCCGCGCGAGCTGCGCGCCCGCGAGGCCGCGGAGGCAGAACGCTGGTTTCAAACCATCACGGCGGACACCTTTGGCTAGAGCATTCCTTCATATCGCAGCGCTGATCGCCGCCGGCGTTGCCCTGGCTTGCGGCGCAAGAGCCGACGAGCTCGTGCGCTACAAAATCATCGGTGACACCATCCCGGAGCCGCTCACGGGCTCACCAGCCGATCCCGCGCGTGGACGCGCGCTGGTGGTTGCGCGCACCACGACCTGCATCCTTTGCCATTCCGGTCCGTTCCCGGAGGCGCGGTTCCAGGGTGACCTCGCACCCGATCTCACCGGCACCGGAAACTGGTGGTCGGCGGGCCAGTTGCGGCTGCGGCTGGTCGATGCATCGCGCTACAACCCGCAGACCATCATGCCGTCCTATTATCGCAACGACGGGCTGGTCCGGGTCGGGCGCAATTTTGCCGGCAAGCCGATATTATCCGCCGCGGAGATCGAAGACATCGTGGCCTTTCTTGTAACGCTTCGGAACTAGCTTCATGCCAACCACGCGACGACAATTCCTGAGTATTGCAGGCGGCGCGACGGTCGCCGGGACGATCCCGATCGTCACGCTGCGACCGCTGGAAGCGACGCCCGCGATGCTCAGCACCGCCATCCGCAACGTCGTCGGCGAAGCCCAGATTCGCACCGGCAAGGTCAAGCTCGACATTCCGCCTCTGGTCGAGAACGGCAACACGGTGCCGATGACGGTGAGCGTCGCAAGCCCGATGACCGCAAACGACTACGTCAAGAGCATCCACGTCTTCAACGAGAAGAACCCGCAGCCGAACATCGGCAATTTCTATCTCAATCCCTCCTCCGGCCGCGCCCAGGTCTCGACCCGGATCCGGCTCGCCGACACCCAGAAGGTGGTGGCAATCGCACGCATGTCCGATGACACGTTCTGGCAGGTCGCCGCCGACATCGTCGTGACGCTGGCCGCCTGTACCGAGGAGATGAACTGATGGCCGCGCTCATCAACGTCCCGGCAAAAGCCAAACGCGGCGATGTCATCGAGATCCGCACGCTGACCTCGCACATCATGGAGACCGGCTTCCGCCACACCGCGGACGGCGCGCTGGTGCCGCGCGACATCATCACGAGCTTTACGTGCCGCTACAATGGCACCGAAGTTTTCCGCGCCGACCTGTTTCCGGCGATCGCGGCCAACCCATACCTCTCCTTCTTCACGGTCGCGAAGGAGAGCGGCAAGTTCGAATTCGAATGGATCGGCGACAACGGCTATTCGTCGACCGCATCGGCCTCGATCACGGTCGAATGATCTTTTGGCGCGCGATAGCGGCGGCAACATTGTTGGCCGCGGCCCCTGCCCTGCTCGCCGGCGAGATTCCGCCGGACGCGCGCCGCTCCGGCTATTCGTTCATGGGGCCGGACACGCGCGCGATGCAGGATGACGACACGTCCAATCCGGGCATGCTTTTCGTGCTCGACGGCGAGGCGCTCTGGGCGAAGAAGGCCGGCAGCGCCGACAAGGCCTGTGCGGACTGCCACGGCGATGCAACGACCAGCATGAAGGGCGTCGCGGCGCGCTATCCGGCCTTCGACAAGGCGCTGGCGCGCCCCGTCACCCTCGACCAGCGCATCAACCTCTGCCGCGCCAATCATCAGCAGGCGCCGGCGCTGCCCTACGAGAGCCACGACCTCCTGGCGCTGTCCGCCTTTATCGCCCACCAGTCCCGCGGCGTCGCGATCTCGGCCGGCGATGATCCGGAGCTGAAGCCTTTCGTGGCGCAGGGCCGCGACCTCTTCATGCGGCGCGAGGGTCAGCTCAACCTCGCCTGCACCAACTGCCACGACGACAATTTCGACAAGCGTCTTGCGGGCGCGCCGATCACGCAAGGACAGCCGACCGGCTATCCGCTCTACCGCCTGGAGTGGCAGACGCTGGGGTCGATCGAGCGAAGGTTGCGCAGTTGCATGACCGGCGTACGCGCCCAGGCCTTTGATTACGGCGCGCCCGAGCTGGTCGCGCTTGAACTCTACCTGATGTCGCGGGCGCGCGGCCTGCCGATGGAGACGCCTGCCGTGCGTCCCTGAGTCCCCAGATTAGGACTAGGCAGGCGTGGCACGGCCGTTAGTATCCCTCCCAAAGAAAATGAATCAGAGGGAGGGATTTGACGTGGCCAACCATAACATCTCGCGCCGCACGCTGTTGACGGGGACCGCCGCGGCTGGCGCGCTCAGCCTGACCGGACTACCGGCACGCGCCGAGGTCAACTGGAAGAAATACGCCGGGACCAAGCTGGAGGTGATCCTCGCCAAGGGTCCGCGCGGCGACAACCTGCAAAAAAACATCAAGGAGTTCACCGAGCTCACCGGCATCCAGGTGGAATCCGAACAGATCCCCGAGCAGCAACAGCGCCAGAAAGTGGTGATCGAGCTGACCTCGGGCCGGCCGAGCTTCGACGTCGTCCATCTCAGCTATCACGTGCAGAAGCGGCAGTTCGAGAAGGGCGGCTGGCTGGCCGACATGACGCCCTTCATGAAGGATCCGACGCTGACGGCGCCCGATCTCGTCGAGAGCGATTTCTCGGCCGCCGGCCTGCAATACGCCAAGAACGACAAGGGCCAGATGCTGTCGCTGCCCTGGTCGGTCGATTACTTCATCCTCTACTACAACAAGGAGTTGTTCCAGAAGAAGGGCGTCGCCGTCCCCAAGACCCTCGACGAGATGGTCGCGGCCGCCGAAAAACTGACCGACACCAAGGAAGGCACCTACGGTTTCGTCGGACGGGGCCTGCGCAACGCCAACATGACGTTGTGGACCAACTTCTTCCTCGACTATGGCGGCGAATTCCTCGACGCCAAAGGCAACATCCTCACGGACGGCCCCGAGGCGGTCGCGGCGACAAAGCTCTATCAGACGCTGCTGACGAAGGTCGCCCCGCCAGGCGTCGCCGGCTTCAACTGGATGGAGTCGATGGCCTCGTTCACGCAAGGACGTTCGGCGATGTGGATCGACGGCGTCGGCTGGGCGCCGCCGCTGGAGGACCCCGCCGCCTCGCGCGTCGTCGGCAAGGTCGGCTACACCGTCGTGCCGGCCGGACCGAAGGGGCAATATTCGGCCACCTATGGCGACGGCATCGGCATTGCCGCGGCGAGCAAAAACAAGGAAGCCGCCTATCTGCTCTGCCAGTGGGCGGTCTCGAAGCAGCAGGGCGCACGGCTGTTGCAGGCCGGCGGCGGCGTGCCGTTCCGCAACTCGATCCTCGGCGATCCCGAGGTCCAGAACGGCGTGAAGATGCCCAAGGAGTGGCTGCAGTCGGTGATCGATTCCGCCAAGATCAGCAAGCTCGGCCTTCCCGTCGTGATCCCGGTCGCCGAATTCCGCGATCTCGTCGGCGCGGCCCTCACCTCGACACTATCGGGCGCCGATCCCGCGACCGAGTTGAAGAAGGCTCACGATCAGTACCGGCCGATCCTGGAGCGCAGCGAAAAAGCGTGAGTGCGTTGACACAATCGACTCCGGCCGCGGCACAGTCTGATGCCGCGCCGGAGAAGGCGTTGCGGCCGCCGTCCTACTGGCCGTTCGTGGTGCCGGCGCTGGTCGTCGTGCTCGCGATCATCATCTTCCCGTGGGTCTTCACCATCTGGATGAGCCTGAACGAGTGGAAGGTCGGCTCACCGACCACCTTCGTCGGGTTTTCCAACTATCTGCGGCTGACGAGCGATCCCCGCTTCATCGAGGCGGTGGGCCACACCATGGTCTACACTTTGCTATCGGTGCTGCTGCCGCTGATTCTCGGCACGTTCGCGGCCGTCGTGTTTCACCAGAAATTCGTCGGCCGCGGCTTTCTGCGCGGTATTTTCATCATGCCGATGATGGCGACCCCCGTCGCGATCGCGCTGGTCTGGACCATGATGTTCCACCCGCAGCTCGGCGTGCTGAACTACCTCTTGTCGCTGGTCGGGATCCCCGCACAGCTCTGGGTCTTCCACCCCGCGACCGTCATTCCCTCGCTCGTGCTGGTCGAGACTTGGCAATGGACGCCGCTGGTCATGCTGATCGTGCTCGGCGGCCTCGCCGCCATCCCGACCGAGCCTTATGAAAGCGCGCAGATCGACGGCGCCAGCTTCTGGCAGGTGTTCCGCTTCATCACCCTGCCGCTGATCATGCCGTTCCTGTTCATCGCCGGCATGATCCGCATGATCGACGCCGTGAAGAGTTTCGACATCATCTTCGCGATCACGCAGGGCGGACCGGGCTCGGCGTCGGAGACGATCAACATCTATCTCTACAGCGTAGCCTTCACCTATTACGACCTCGGCTACGGCTCGGCGATCGCGGTGGTGTTCTTCCTCCTCATCGTCGCCCTCGCGGCCGTGATGCTCTATGCCCGCCAGCGCATGCTGTGGACCGAAATCGCGAGCGGCGCATGAGCTCAAGTCAAGTCAACCCAAGTCGAATCAACCTACGTCAGGTCATTGGCAGGATCGGTCTGTGGCTCTCGGTGTTCGTCATCGTGTCGCCGGCGATCCTGTTCTTCCTCTGGATGGCGTCGCTGTCGCTCAAGTTCGAGGTCGACAATGCCGCCTACCCGCCGGTGTTCATCCCCGATCGCATCGCCTGGAAGAACTACGCCGACGTGCTCGCTTCCAACCGCTTCCTGACCTATTTCGTCAACAGCCTGATCGTCACCGGCGGCGCGACCACGCTGGCCCTGCTCGTCGGCGTTCCCGCCGGCTACGGCATCGCGCGCATGGCCGCGCACAAATCCGCGATCGTGATCCTGATCGCGCGCATCACGCCCGGCCTGTCCTATTTGATCCCGCTGTTCCTGCTGTTCCAGTGGCTGGGATTGCTCGGCACGCTGGTGCCGCAGATCATCATCCATCTCGTCGTGACGGTGCCGATCGTGATCTGGATCATGATCGGTTACTTTGAGACGACACCGATGGAACTGGAGGAAGCCGCCCTGATCGACGGCGCCACGCGGTGGCAGGTCTTTCGACACGTCGCCCTGCCGATCGCCAAGCCCGGGATCGCGGTCGCCTTCATCCTCGCCGTGATCTTCTCCTGGAACAATTTTGTGTTCGGCATCGTGCTGGCCGGACGCGAGACGCGCACCCTGCCCGTCGCCGTCTACAACATGATCTCGTTCGACCAGTTGAGCTGGGGTCCGCTGGCCGCGGCCGCGCTGATCGTCACTCTCCCGGTGCTGCTGCTCACAGTGTTCGCCCAGCGACAGATCGTGGCGGGGCTCACGGCGGGGGCGGTCAAGGGCGGGTAGCTGCGCCAATCTCAATCCTCTGGGGAGCGCACTCTTGCGCGCTTCCCGCGCCACGAGCACGCGCTCTACTTGGAGTTGACGCAAGGTTTTCGCGTGTATATGCTACATACCGTAGCACTACGATGCGCGATGGAAGTCGCGCCTGCGTACGAGACGCCACATGTCAGCTCGCCCTCTGATTCCGCGCCGAAAACTGTTTGGCAATCCGACCTACGTCGGCACCAAGTTGTCACCAGATGGGCAATGGCTGTCCTGGCTCGCCCCTGTCGATGACGTTCTGAACGTCTGGGTTTCTCCGGTCGACAGCATTGCGGCGGGCCAGCCCGTAACACGCACCACGGGCCGACCAATCAACTGGCAGAGTTGGAGCCCGGACGGCCGCTACATCATGTTTCTCAACGACGAGAACGGCGATGAGAATCTGCGCCTGTTCGTCGTCGATCCCCGCAGTTCAGAGCTCCGGGATCTCACGCCCTTTGCCAATGTCCGAGCGATGCCGACGCACTGGTCGCACATGGTTCCTGACAAGATTGCAGTCAGCCTCAACGATCGCGACCCGCGCTGGCACGATGTCTACGTGCTCGACCTCGCAACCGGCGAACGCAGCCTGGTTTGGGAAAATCGCCAGGAGTTCCATTACGTCGGGCTCGACTGGCAGTTGAAGCCGCGCTACGCGCACAGCAACGCGCCTGACGGAGGCACACGGCTCTGGCGTATTGACGACGGCGAGGTCACGCATTGGCGCGATACCTCATACGAGGCCTACATCAGCACCCGGCCCTGGAATTTCGACGCGGAGGGCAACTACCTCCATATGACTTCGAGCGTCACGCACGACAAGTCGGCCCTGCTAAGCATCAACTGGTCGACGGGTGACGAACGTGTCTTGTTCGCAAGCGACCGCGCCGATGTGACGGGAGCCATATTCAACACCCGGACACTCGAACCCGAAGCGGTCTGCATCGATCCCGGTCGGCAGGAATGGACGGCTTTCACGCCTGCGATTGCGGCCGAGCTTGATCTGATCAAGGCGCGACTACGCGACCACGCGTTTTATGTTGAGAGCCAAACCGACGATGGCCGCCGATGGATCGTGGCGAGCCACGCGCCGGATCAACCCATCACATATCATCTCCTTGACCGCGACAAGCAGACCATCACCGAGCTGTTTTCGGCGCGCCCCGAGCTGAAGCCCTACCGCCTCGCTTCGATGCAGGAAGTGCAGGGCAAATCGCGCGACGGCCTGCCCCTCGTCTCGTACCTCACGCTGCCCGCCGACATCGATGGTGATCGCCCGCCTCGGCCGCTGCCGATGGTCCTCATCGTCCACGGCGGTCCGTGGGGACGGGATATCTACGGCTATCGCAGGGATCACCAATGGCTGGCCGATCGCGGCTACGCCGTGCTTTCGGTCAATTATCGGGGATCGACGGGCTTCGGCAAGGCGTTTGTCGCGGCGAGCGAGAAGGAGCATGCGCGAAAGATGCACGACGATCTCATCGACATGGTCGATTGGGCGATCGCCGAAGGCATCGCGCAAAAGGACAAAGTCGCGATTTTCGGCCTGTCCTACGGCGGCCTGGCCTCGTTCGTCGGCGCAACCTTCACGCCGGACGTCTTCTGCTGTTCCGTGCCGGTCGTCGGCATCTCCAACCTGCAAACCCTGCTGGAGTCGATGCCACCCTATTGGGCCGGCTTTGCGGAATTCATGTATCGCAGCTACGGCGATCCCCGCACCGAGGAAGGCCGTAAGCTGCTCGCCGAACGTTCACCGATCAACAAGGTCGACAACATCAAGAAGCCCATGCTGATCTTTCATGGCGCCAACGACGTTCGCTGCAAGATCGCGGAAAGCGACACCATCGCAGCGGCTATGCAGGCGAAAGGCATTCCCGTGACCTACATCGTCTATCCCGATGAGGGGCACGGATTCCAGAGGCCGCCGAACCAGCTCTCCTATCTCGCAATTGCCGAGGCGTTCTTTGCACGGCATCTGGGTGGCGCCTGCGAGCCCGTTGGCGAGGATTTCCGGGGATCCAGTCACGAGGTTCGTGCCGGGGCCGATATCCTGTCCGATCTGGGCGTCGCCTAAAAAAACGCCGCCGGGCGACATGGTGTCACCCGGCGGCGATCAATACTGGCCGATGCCTACTCCGCCGGCGCGGCGTGCATCTCCGGATGGGCGGCGTAGCGCTCGGTGGCGCCGAGCTTGCTGGCGGAAAACAGTCCCGCCGCCATCACCGCGTAGGCGAACGCCACCGCGGGCGTGACGCCGAAGCCGCCGCCAATACCCACGGCCTCGCCATGCATGAAGCCGAAGTAAGTGAGCACGGCACCGACCAGCGCGAAGGCCGAGGCCTTCTCGAAGTCGCGCTCGATGATGAAGACACCGATCGCACCCAGGATGAGGCCGCCGAGGATGGAGCCGCCGCCCATCACCTCTAAGCCGTGATAGAACACGCCCTGCTGTGGCAATGCTGCGATCGCCGCGGCCTTGACCGCGTCGGCCTTGTCGGCGGCGAGACCGCCGACAGTGGTCGCCGCCATCATGGTCGAGCCGAGCATCGTGTCGATCTGGAGCTTGGCCCAGGCAGCAAGATGCGGCGTCAGCGCCAGCACGATCGCGGGCGCGTGCTTGACCGGTGTGGTCTGGAACGCCTGCGCGCCGATCAGCATGCCGATATAGAGCAGGATCGGCGAGATCGCGACGACGGGCACCAGTGCCAGCAGCACCGAGATGATGCCGAACCAGGCCAGCACCACCACCATGATGCCGGTCGCAGCCGAATAGCCGATGCGGCCGCCCATCGCCTTCCAGCCGGGATGACCGATATAGACGGCGTTGATGAAGGGGTTGCCCATCAGGCAGCCGATCAGGCTGACGACGCCGTCGGCGGTCAGCACCCGCGTGGTGGGATATTCGTCGCCGGCCGCTTCCGCGCTCTCGACATTGTCCATGGCCTCGACGAGGTCGTAGATGCCGAAGGGAATGGCGGTAACCAGGATGACGCCTAGGAATTCGAAGCCGGAGAAGACATAGCCTACCGCCGGAATCGGCACCGAGAAGCCGAAGTTCGCGAAAGCGTCGCCGACGCCCTTGACGCTCAGCCCACCGAGACCGAGGCCGAACAGGTTCGAGCCCCAGGCGATGACCATGCCGACCGCGATCGCGACGAGGCCTGCGGGAATGCCGCGCCAATATTTCACGCCGCCGAACCAGCTCACCAAGATGATGGCGAAGCAGACCAGGCCGATTTGCGGCGTCATGTACATCTCTAACGCCGGACGCATCGAGATGAAGGTGACGGAGACGCCGGCGAGCGTGCCGAGCAGCGCCGCGCGCGGCGTGATCTTGCGGATGAACGGTGCGATGAAGCCGCCGATCATCAGGATAAAGCTCTGGAAGAACACCCAGACGAGGCCGGCCGACCAGCCCTTGAGCGGATCACCGGTCTTGATCGTGATCGGCAGCATGATCACGAAGGTGACGATGAACATGTGCGGTACGCTGACGCCCGAGGGCAGTGCGCAGACGTCGTTACGGCCCGTCTTCTGCGCCAGCCGATAGGCGAGATACGCGTAGTAGAAGGTGGAGAGACACATCATCAGCCCGAGCGCGGGCAGGATGCGGCCGAACACGAGACTATCAGGCATCTTCAGGACGAAGCGCAGCAGGCCCGTGAGCACCAGCATGTTGACGAGGATGTTGGTGCCGAAGCCGAAGAACGCGTTCCAGTCGCCCGATGTCCATAGTGCCGGCTTGAACTCGGACTTGCTCAGATCAGATTTACCGGCCGTCCCCGTCAATGTGCTCATGACATTACCCCTGTGTGGTCGAAGTCTTCATTGCCTCCAGTACTGCGGCTGAGTCCGCGACCCAGCCGAAGATGCCGCCCTGGGCCTTGATCATCTTCAGGCCCATCTCGTGAAATTGCGGGAAGTAGGATGCGCAGCCGTCCGAGATGACGACACAGCGATAGCCGCGGTCATTGGCCTCGCGCACGGTGGTGTTGACGCACACTTCCGTTGTGACGCCGCAGACGAGCAAGTTCTCGATGCCGTATTTCTCCAGCACGTCCGTGAGCTCGGTGGCGTAGAAGGCACCCTTGCCGGGCTTGTCGATCACGACTTCGCTGTCGAGCGGATAAAGCTCGGGAATGATGTCGTGGCCGGCCTCGCCGCGAATGAGAATGCGCCCCATCGGGCCGGGATCGCCGATGCGCAAGGACGGCGCGCCGCGCTCGACTTTTGCGGGCGGCGCGTCGGACAGATCAGGTAAATGCCCCTCGCGCGTGTGGATCACCAGCATGCCGGTGTCACGCGCCGCCTTCAGCACCGCGCCGATCGGCTTCACCGCGCGCGCGAGCTGGCTGACATCGTTGCCAAGCGTCTCGCCGAAGCCGCCCGGCTCCATGAAATCCCGCTGCATGTCGATGATGAGAAGTGCGGTGGCAGGCCAGTCGAGCCTGATCGGCTCGGGCTCGGCGCTGATGACGCCCAGTGTCGGCTTGGTTGAGTTCAACATAACTCAAGGCCCCCGCGAGAACTCTCTTTGCCAGGAGTTCTGCAAACGCCGTGCCATTGTGTACAATAGCGGTGGGGCACAGGCCGCGAGAGAATTTGCTGCGCACTCAGAAGGTTACGTCAGCGGCTGACGGCTGCTTATTCCCTGTGCGACGGCTTTGCGACGTGCAGTTGCTTAAAGGATGAGCGGGCAGCGACGGACTCGCTCGCCGTCATTCCGTGGCGACGCGACAGCGTCGAGCCCGGAATCCATCGGGCCGCAGTACGCGAGGAAAGTGGATTCCGGGTTCGCGCTGCGCGCGCCCCGGAATGACGGCGGAGGCCGTAGCGCTACCGCCCCGTGCCGTACAGCTGCCGATACTCCATCTCATACGGCGCATACGAATCCTTCAGCGTCGCCATGTTGAGCAGCATGGTGGCCACCACCGCGCCCGTCTTGCCGAACACGCGCGTTTTAATCCAGGCACTCTCGGTGCGGCGGCTGCCGGAGAGCGCGACAACCTCACGCTCGATTTCGTACTCCTCATCGACGAAGAGCGGCCCCTTGATCAGCCTGATCTCCTGATCCGCGAACAGGCCGACCGCCGGCCCCTTCGCCGGCAGCGGATCGTCCTTGGAACGGTACTGGAAGAGTACGCTCAACATCTCCATCGGGATGATGGCCTTCCCCCACGGATTGTCGGCGCCTGAATAATATGGCGAGTTCTCGGTGATGACGGCGAGCTTCTGCCGGAGAGAGAACGGATAGAGGTCGCCCATGTTCTGGTCCAACGCCATCCGCACCGTCTGCCGTTTGCTGGTCTGCGCCACCTTCACATCGCGCAGGATCACGGGATCGGCGAGCGGCTTGAGCTCGGTGAGGCGCGCCTCGAGCGCGGTCGCCGCATGAGGTTCGCCGACCGAGGCCGTGCCGCGCAGCACCTCGGTGCCGTCGCGCTTGACCATCTGGATCTGGCACTGGCTCGTGCCGGGCAGCGGCTTCGACAGCATCGCCTGCACCTCCTCACCTTCGAAGCAGGCGTTGCGGTAATGCGCGGACAGGCAACCGCTCTCGAACCAGGCCTGCCCCCACAGCCGCGCGCCGAGCGGGGCGAACTGGCTGAAATGTGTCGGGCCTTCGATGGTGCCGCCCTTGAAGCCGAGCTTTTGCGCGGTGGCATCGTCGTGGATCGAGGCGTGCGCGTCGTAGACTTGCGCGTGAAGCATCTGGCGCGGCTGGCGCCACGGGCCAATCAGCGCCTCGGCCGTCTCTGTAATCTCGGTGTCGAATGCGTTTGCAGCCATGGTGTCCTCCACAGGCAGCCATGACTAGCAGGAGCGCCACGGATGCGGCTAGCCGTATTGACTTCGCCGGCCCATGCTCTTGACTGTCGCAATTCGCGTCGCGCCGCCGCTATCCCTCCCGCAGCGCAACCCCCCACGCCGAACGAGAGACGAGGACTCCTGAAATGACGCTGATGCAGGTCGAGCTGGACGACAAATACCGGCTCGAATCGAAGCGGATCTTCCTGTCCGGCACGCAGGCGCTGGTTCGGCTGCCCATGTTGCAGCGCGAACGCGACCGGCTTCAGGGCCTCAACACCGGCGGTTTCATCTCGGGCTATCGTGGTTCCCCGCTCGGCATGTACGACCACGCGCTGTGGCGCGCGAAGTCGCACCTCCAGCAGCACGACATCGCCTTCGTCCCCGGCCTGAACGAGGACCTGGCTGCGACCGCCGTCTGGGGCAGCCAGCAGGTCGGCCTGTTTCCCGGCGCCAAGGTCGATGGCGTGTTCGGCATCTGGTACGGCAAGGGCCCCGGCGTCGACCGCTCGGTCGATGCGCTCAAACATGCCAATGCGGCCGGCACCTCGCTCAATGGCGGCGTGCTGGCACTCGCCGGCGACGACCACGGCTGCCAGTCCTCGACGCTGGCGCATCAGAGCGAGCAGGTGTTCGCGGCGGCGCTGATCCCCGTGATCAATCCGGCAACGCTCCAGGATTATCTCGACCTCGGCCTCTACGGCTTTGCGCTGTCGCGCTTCTCCGGCTGCTGGGTCGGCTTCAAGGCGATCAGCGAGACCGTGGAAAGCTCGGCCTCGATTGACAGCGATCCCGAGCGCATCAAGATCGTGCTGCCCGATGATTTCGAGATGCCGCCCGGCGGCCTCAACATCCGCTGGCCCGATCCGCCGCTGGACGCCGAGAGGCGCCTGTTCGGCCCGAAGATGGCCGCCGTGCAGGCCTTTGCCCGCGCCAACCAGCTCGACCGCATCGTGCTCGATTCCAAGCCGGCACGGCTCGGCATTCTCGCGACCGGCAAGGCCTATCTCGATCTGCGCCAGGCGCTGGCCGATTTGGGCATCACCGACAAGGAGGCGCAGGACCTCGGCCTGCGCATCTACAAGGTCGCACTGACCTGGCCGCTGGAGGAAAGCGGCGCCAAGCGTTTCGCCGAAGGTCTTCAGGACGTGCTGGTGGTCGAGGAGAAGCGCGGCTTCATCGAAGACCAGCTGATGCGCATCCTCTACAATATCGATGCCTCCAGGCGGCCGACGGTCACCGGAAAACGCGACGAGCGCGGCGCGCCGCTGCTGCCGAGCGAGGGCGAGCTGACGCCGACCATCGTCGCGGGCGCGCTGGTGGCACGCTTGCGCAAGCTCGGGCATCACAGCCCGGTGCTGGAGCAACGCCTCGCCCGGCTCGAGGCCTTCGACAGTCCCGTCACATCAAGCACGCAGATCAAGCTCGCGCGCACACCGTTCTTCTGCTCGGGCTGCCCGCACAACTCCTCGACGCGCGTGCCCGAGGGAAGCCGCGCCATGGCCGGCATCGGCTGCCACGGCATGGCCTTGAGCATGCCGACCCGCCGTACCGATCTGATCTCGCATATGGGCGCCGAGGGCGTGAACTGGATCGGCCAGTCGCCCTTCACCACCGAGAAGCACATCTTCCAAAACCTCGGTGACGGCACCTACACCCATTCTGGCCTACTTGCGCTGCGCGCGGCTTCCGCCGCCGGCATCAACATCACCTACAAGATCCTCTACAACGACGCGGTCGCGATGACCGGCGGCCAGCCCGCCGAAGGCGCCTTCAACGTCGCGCAGATCGCGCATCAGGTCTGGGCCGAGGGCGTCAAGCGACTTGCGATCGTATCGGACGATCCGACGAAGTATCCGGAAGGCAACTACTTCCCGCAGCGCGCGACCATCCATCACCGCCGCGAGCTCGACGCCGTCCAGCGCGAGCTGCGTGACATCAAGGGCCTCACGGTCGTGATCTACGACCAGACCTGCGCAGCCGAAAAGCGCCGCCGCCGCAAGCGCGGGCTCTATCCCGATCCCGCAAAGCGTGCCTTCATCAACGAGCTGGTCTGCGAAGGCTGCGGCGACTGCTCGCAGGCCTCCAACTGCGTCTCGGTGCAGCCGCTGGAGACGGAGTTCGGCCGCAAGCGCCAGATCGACCAGTCGAACTGCAACAAGGACTTTTCCTGCGTCGAGGGTTTCTGCCCGAGCTTTGTCACCGTGCACGGCGGCAGCCTGAAGCGGATGAAGACGTCGGCGGTCGATTCCGGACAGTTGTTCGCCGACCTGCCGCTGCCTCCTGCCCGCGAGCTCGAGGCGCCGTACAACATCCTCGTCACCGGCATCGGTGGCACCGGCGTCATCACCATCGGCGCGCTGCTCGGCATGGCCGCCCATGTCGACGGCCGCGGCTGCTCGGCGCTCGACTTCACCGGCCTGTCGCAGAAGAACGGCGCGGTGATGAGCCATGTCCGCATTGCACGGAGGCCGGAGGACATCTCCGCGGTCCGCATCACCACCGGCGGCGCCGACGTCATTCTCGGCTGCGACATGATCGTCTCGGCAGGTCCCTCCGCGCTGAGCCGTGCCGAACGCGGGGTGACGAAGGCGTTCATCAACGCCGACCTGCAGCCGACCGCGAGTTTCGTGCAGAATCCCGATCTCGACTTCGAGATGGGCACGATGCAGACCGTGCTGCGTGACGCCGTCGGCGACACGAACCTCGACATCATCGACGCGACAGGCATTGCCTCGGCCCTGATGGGCGACTCGATCGCGACAAATCCCTTCATGCTCGGCTTCGCCTTCCAGAAGGGCGCGATCCCGCTGTCGCTGGAGGCCCTGCTCCGCGCCATCGAGATCAACGGCGCGGCGATCGAGATGAACAAGCTGGCCTTCACCTGGGGACGGCTGGCCGCCCACGACATGTCGCGCGTGCGCAGCGTGCTGCAGTTCAAGAGCCGCGCTTCCGCGCCGACGAAGTCGCTCGACGACGTGATCGCGACCCGCGCGGAGTTTCTGACCGGCTATCAGGACAAGGCCTACGCCGACCGCTATCGCACGGCCGTCGCCAAGGTGCGCAAGGCAGAGAGCACAGTCTCGCCCGCGTCCACGGAGCTCACCGAGGCGGTCGCCAAAAACCTGTTCAAGCTGATGGCCTACAAGGACGAATACGAGGTTGCACGGCTCTACACCGACGGCAGCTTTGCCAAGAAGGTGTCGGAGAAGTTCGACGGCGACTTCACGCTGAAGTACCACCTCGCCCCGCCGATCTTCGCGCAGCGCGACAAGACCACCGGACACCTTCAGAAGAAGGAGTTCGGCGGCTGGATGATCCACGCCTTCCGCCTGCTCGCCAAGCTGAAGGTCCTGCGCGGCGGCGCGTTCGACCCGTTCGGCCGCACCGAGGAGCGCCGGACCGAACGGAAGCTGGTCGCGGATTATCTCGGCATGATCGACCAGCGGATGGCCGGGCTGAAGGCGGAGCAGATCCCGCTGCTGGCGCGGCTCGCCCGCGTGCCCGAGACGATCCGCGGCTTCGGGCACGTCAAGGAAGCCAATATCAAGCTGGCGGCGGCCGAGACAGCGCGGCTGGAGGCCGAACTGGAGAACAGCCGCTTTGCGGCGGCGGCGGAGTAGCGGGGGTGCTGTCGCCTCATTCTCGGTGTCATCGCCCGCGAAGGCGGGCGATCCAGTACTCCGAGGCGGTTGTGGTTGAATCGATAGGCCGCGGCGTACTGGATGCCCCGCCTTCGCGGGGCATGACGGTGGAGGTAGTGGCTAGACCGAAGCTGACACGCCGGCAGCCGTCTCACGCGCCGCACCACCCTCCGCCAGATGCCGCCCCGCGATATACCCGAACGTCAGCGCGGGCCCGAGCATGATCCCCGGCCCCGGATAATTCCCGTTCATGATCGACCCCATGTCGTTGCCGCAGGCGTAGAGACCTGCGATCGGGGCCCCGTCCTCGCGCAGCACGCGCGCCTGGGCATCCACCTTCATGCCGATGGCCGTGCCGAGATCGGCCGGATGGATGCGCATCGCGAAGAACGGCGCGCGGAGGATCGGCGCGACGCAGGGATTGGGCTTGTGCGTGGCATCGCCGAGGTGGCGCTGATAGATGGTGCTGCCGCGGCCGAATTCGGGATCGCGGCCCTGCTTCGCATCAACGTTGTAACCAGCGATCGTCGCCGTGAGCACGGACGGATTGACGCCGATCTTCGCCGCGAGCTGCGCGATGTCTGGAGCCTTGAGCAACTCGCCGCTCGCCAGATAGCGCCGGAGGTTGAGCGTAAACGGCTTGATGCGGCCGAGGCCATAGCTCCACAGGAACTGACGGTCGCAGACGAGATAAAACGGCCGGTCCGGCTCGCCATTGCCGTCGCGCAACATCGCCAGCACGAACTCATGGTGCGACTGCGCCTCGTTGACGAAGCGACGGCCGGCCGCGTTGATGGCGATCACGCCGGGCTTGGCGTGGTCGGTCACCGTATGCGGAAAAACGCCACGGCTGCCATCGTCGCGACGGAACAGCGAGGCCGGCACCCAATAGGCCGGACTCGTCGCCTCCGTGTTGAGCGCGGCACCGGCCGTGGCCGCAAGCCGGAGCCCGTCGCCAGTGCCAGCGGTGCTGGCCGCCGAGACGAAACCAGCCGCGGCCGGGAAGAAGCGTTTGCGCAACACAGCGTCGTGCGAAAAGCCGCCGGTCGCAACCACCACGCCGCGACGCGCTGAGATCAGGCGGTCGCGGGAGCCGTGGCGGATGACAACGCCGCCGACGTGATCGCCCTGCATCGACAAGTCCTCAACATCGGCGCAGAAGAGAATCTCGACCTGCCGCGCCAGCAGCGAGGCATAGAGCCGCGCCGCGAGCGCGTTGCCGAGATGCAGCGTCGTGCCGCGCCGATTGCGTAGCCGCTGCAACGCGTATTCCGAAACGAGCCGCGCCGCGCGCAGGGTCGAACGCAACGATTTTCCGGCCCGGCGCAGATGCGGGATGTCGAGGCGGTTGACCATCATCCCGCCGAACAGCGTGAGCTCCGGCAGCGGCGCGCGCAGCCGCGCGAAAGGCGCGCCGAGCCGGGTGCCGTCGAACGCGACCGGCTCCAGCACGCGCCCGCCTGATGTCGCGCCCAACCGCTCCGGATAACAGTCCGGACAGGCTTTCACCGGCTGGAGGCGCACTTCCGTGTTGGCTTCGAGATAGGCGACCGCCTCCGGCCCGCGCGCGAGGAAGGCTGCGCGCAGGCCGGCATTGGCAGGCTCCGGCACCGTGCTCGACAGATACCGGACCGCGTCCGTGATGCTGTCGGACAGCCCGACGTCCTTCATCTTGGGATTGGCGGGGATCCAGACCATGCCGTCGCTCCAGGCGGTGGTGCCGCCGACGAACGCCGTCTTCTCGATCACCAGCACGCGCAAGCCTTCAGCGGCGGCCACCGCCGCGGCCGTCATGCCACCGGCGCCAGCGCCGACGACAATGACATCGTAGGTCTCATGCGCCGGCATCATGCGGCAAGGGTCCGGGAAAGAGGCATGACGCCGTCATACCTCGCCCGGAGGCACCAACGCTAGCGCGCCGGCTTGCGCTCGATCGGGTCGATATCGATCGCCCGCAAGCGGCCGAGCCGCAGCACGTCCATGGCGAGCCGCCGGCCGATCCGGTCGCGGTCGAGCACGCGGATCAGATCGTCGACGCCGTTGATATCGACACCATCGAGCTTGATGACGACGTCGCCGGGCAACAGGCCCGCCTTCGCCGCCGGTCCATTCGGCTCGATCTGCATCAAGAGCGCGCCCATCTTGTTGTCGACGCCGGCCAGTACCGCGTGCCGCCGCGGGACCGGTGCAGTCTGCCCGGCGACGCCGATAAAGGCGCGGCGGACATAGCCGTGGCGGATGATCTCCGACAGCACGAACTGCGCGGTGTTGCTGGCGACCGCGAAGCATATGCCTTGCGCGCCATTGATGATGGCGGTGTTGATGCCGATCACCTCGGCATTCGACGACACCAGCGGCCCGCCGGAATTGCCGGGGTTGAGCGCAGCATCGGTCTGGATCACGTCCTCGATGGTGCGGCCGCTCACTGAGCGGATCGAGCGCCCCAGCGCCGAGACCACGCCGGCGGTCACGGTCGACTCGAAGCCGAGCGGATTGCCGATCGCGATCACGAGCTGGCCGCGCCGCAGGGTCTTGGAGTTGCCGAGCGCGGCATAGGGCAAGTCGCGCACACCATTGGCGCGCAGCAACGCAAGGTCGGTGTCGGGATCGACGCCGAGTACGCGGGCCTCACCGACGTTACCCTCGACGTCCCGCAGCCGGATCTCCCTGGAGGAACCGACCACGTGGCTATTGGTGAGCACGAGCCCGTCCGGCGAGATCACGATGCCGGAGCCGAGCCCGCCGCGCTCGCGGCCGTTCGGCACCTTTGGCCCGGTCTCGACGCGCACGACGGCGGGGCCGACACGGTCGGTCACGTCGATCACGGCATTGGAATAGGCGTCCAGCAGAGCCCGGTCGTCGACCGGGGCAGACGCTGTCGCTCGCGATGACGCGGCGTCATCGACGATGTCTGAGGTAAAATCCAGCATGGCAAGAGTCCTTGAGGCTCACACAGATGGTGGCCTGTTCCTGCCAACGCAAGGGACCCGCCTGGGGCGCAAGGCTGGGCTGTCAGGACTTGACCTACCAAGGTGGCTAGGGCGCCCGCCGCAGCGTGCCCGCCCTCGCCTTGACCGGGTCGAGCAGCGACCAGTCGCCGTCCGGGAGCACGTAACCCTTGGGGAACGGCGCGCGCAGCTCGAGCCCGAGCGAGCGCAGCACCCGGTCGTCGCGGTAGTAGCATTGCAGGACGACGCGGACGAGCGTTGCGGCAGCCGCGCCGCCGGAGCTGCGGAACTCCTGCGCCACCGCATCGCGCCTGGCGGCATCGAGCTCGGCGAACGGTTGCCCTGCGAGCCGGGCCAGATGGTCCAGCGCCGCCGCCACCAATTTGGTGTCGCGGCCCAGCGTCGTCAGAATATCGGCCTGGATCGCGGGGTCGTCGGCGCCGGGCACCTTGTACTCGTCGCTGGCGGGCACGATCATCGCAGCGATGGTGCGGAGATCGTTGCATTGGGCGCGCGTGAGTTGATTGTCTGCGGACATGACGGCCTCAGTCGAACAAGTTTGCGAGGCGCTGCTTCATCTGGTCGGCGATGTAGAGCGCGAGGGCCTGGATGGTGGACGTCGGGTTCACGCCGCCCGAGGTGACGAAGATGCTGCCGTCGACGATGAAGAGATTTTTGACGTCGTGCGTGCGGCCCCATTCGTTGACGACGGAGCGTTCGGGGTCGGTGCCCATCCGCGCGGTGCCGAGCAGATGCCAGCCGCCCCACGGGATCGGCGAGTTGACGCAGATGTCGGTCGCCCCCGCCATTTCCAGAACCTCGCGGCCGCGCGCGAGCGCATGCTCCATCATCTTCCGGCTGTTCTCGCTGATCGAGTAGTCGATCTTCGGTGCTGGAATGCCGTGGCTGTCCTTCAGGACAGGATCGAGCGTGACGCGATTGTGCTCCTCCGGCAGGTCCTCGCAGATCGCGGAGAATCCCAGCCGATGGCCATTGAGCTTGCGGAAGACGCGGTGATGATCCGCGCCCCACGGCAAAATGCCCCTCTGCTCGCTCACGACAGCCTCGAACACCGGTCCTGCCCCGCGCACGAACTGGACGCCGTAGCCGCGTACGAAACCGCGCGACAGGTCGGTGTCATACCATTCCTTGCTCCACAGGCAGGTCGGCGGCGCGCGGTTGCTGTCGGTCGGCTCCTTCACATAGCCGTAGATCTGCGCATAGGGATGGAACATCAGGTTCTTGCCGACGAGGCCCGACGAATTGGCAAGACCGTGCGGGAAGCGGTTGGATGCCGAGTTGAGCAGCAGCCGGGGCGTGCCGACGCCGTTGCAGGCGATGATGACGACATGCGCCGGCTGGAACTGCTCGACGCCGTCCTTGTCGTAATAGACCGCGCCTGAGGCCATGCCGTTCTCGTCGGTGGTGATCTCGCGCACCCGGCAATGCGTGCGCAGCTCGACGCCGGCACGGATCGCGTGCGGCCAATAGGTAATGTCGGTCGAGGACTTTGCGCCTTGGGCGCAGGCCGGCGTGCAATGGCCGAGATTGATGCAGCGCGCGCGGCCCTCATAGTCCGTGGTCGCGACTGTCGTGTCCGACGGCCACCAGTGCCAGCCGAGCTTGTTCATGGCCTTGCCGATGATGGCGCCGGACAATCCCATCGGCTGCTGCGGCATCGGCGGATGCGTCAGCGGTGACAGCGGATCGCCCGATAGCCCAGACGTGCCCATGATGCGGTCGTTCTCTTCGAAGAACGGCGTCAGCGCGTCGTAGTCGATCGGCCAGTCGTCAGCGACGCCGTCGAGCGTCTTCACCTTGAAATCGGAGGGATGCAGCCGCGGCCAGTGCGCGGTGTACATCACCGTCGAGCCGCCGACCGCGTTGTAGTTGACGACCTTGATCGGCGAATTGTCGTCGTTGATCGGATAGTCCTCGGGCCGGCCGCGGACATTCGGGCTCGACGACCACTCCCCGTAGAACTTGGCCTCCCAGTCGCGGCCCGTGCTGGGATATTCCGCCGGGTTCATCCAGCCGCCCTGCTCCAGGCAGAGGATGTGCATCTTGGTCTCGGCCAGCGACCACGCGATCGCGGCACCTGAAGCGCCGGCGCCGATGATCAGGACGTCCACGGGGTCTTTCATCGAACTTTCTTCCTCCCGCCCTCGCCGCTTCAAGGGCGATTCGGTCTACGCAGGTTTTTGATCGTGCCGAACGATAGGGGCAGACCGGCCGGTCAGTAAAGGCTGGCCCGCGAATGTCGCACTTCGCAGGGCGCAGACCATTGGTATCGCGACCTCCGGATGCTAGGAACGAGGCGCCAGAGCAATCGATAGCGAGACGTTATGTCCTTTAGGAATTCATTTGCCGCCGCCCGCGCCTTCGCGCTTGTTTCGTTTCTCGCTCTGTCCGGGTTTCTGGCCTCTTCCGGGCCCGCCTCCGCGCTGACGGCGGCCGCGACCGTCCGGGACGCCAATTCGATCCAGCTCGGCGACGTCACCTACCGCCTCGACGGCGTCGACGCGCCCGAGCTGGACCAGGTCTGCATCGACGATCACGCCGATCCCTGGACCTGCGGCATCGAGGCCCGCGACCAGCTGGCGAAGCTGATCAACAAACGCAGCGTGCGCTGTGACGATGTCGGGCCGGAAAAGAGCTTCGGCAAACGGCACCGGGCGATCTGCACCGCCGAGGGCGACAAGGTCTCGTTGAACGAGCAGCTGGTCAAGCTTGGCTATGCCATCGCCCGCGAGCCGATCAAGGCGAACGTCAAGGCTGCCGCGGCCGATGCCAAAACCGCGTCAGCCGGCATCTGGAAGGGCTGCTTTGTTGCACCGCAAGAATTCCGCATGGGCAAGAAGGACGGCACGCTGCTCGGCGCCGCCTGCCGCGCCGACCGCGACAAGGAAATCCGCGCGGCGCTGTTTCCGGAGGAGCTGACCATGCCGCCGAGTTGCAGCATCAAGGGCAAGCTCGCCGTGCGCGCGCGCGTCACCGGCAATATCGGCATCTATCACTTGAGAGGCTGCCCAAGCTATCCCGCGACCACCAAGCCGGACCGCTGGTTCTGCTCGGAGGACGACGCGCAGGCCGCCGGCTTCCGCAAGGCCTACAATTGCCGCCGGCCGAAATGAGGAAGCCCGTCACGAGCATGTGAGCGGTAGCCGGAGACAGTATTGATCCGGAATTGAACTCTCTCGGTGGTTGCTACATCTAATATGTACGCAAGCGCTTTGCGCGAGCGTTCCTTGGCAGCAATCCGGCTTCGGTCCGATTGCTTTGCTCGGGCGTTTCCTCCCTAGACTTGGGCCGCTTGTCACAACAAGCGGCTCTTCTTTTTTGTGCGCCCTATTTCCGCATCGGCATGATCTGGTCCATCGGCGGCATGTTTGCATTCAGATGCCCCATGATCCAGACGGTGCCGCCGACGACCAGGAAGACGACCAGAAGGCCGAAGGCGAGCGCCAGCACGTTGTTGGTATTGTCAGGCCCGGTCGTGATGTGCAGGAAGAACACGAGGTGCACGCCCATCTGCGCGATCGCCAGCACGATCAGAGCGACGGGGATCGATGGCTGCCAGACCAGGTCGGTTCCGGCGATGAAGAATGACGTTGCCGTAAGCAGCAGCGCGAGGCCGAGCCCAACGACATAGCCGAGCACCCGCTCGCCGACGCTGTGTTGCTCTTCCTCGCCCGGTGCGAGATCGTGTCCGGTCCGCACATGCGTCTGATCGCTCATACGGCACTCCCAAGCAGGTAGACGACGGAGAAGACCCCGACCCAGACGATGTCGAGCGCATGCCAGAACAGCGCAAAGCACATCATCCGGCGCAAGACGTCGGCGCGAAAGCCCTTTGCGAATACCTGGGCTATCATGGTGAGCAGCCACAATATGCCGGCCGAGACGTGCAGGCCGTGGCATCCGACCAGCGAGAAGAACGAGGTCAGGAACGCGCTGCGCGACGGGCCATAGCCGCGTGCGACGAGGTCCGCGAATTCGCGGAACTCGATAGTGAGAAAGATCAGTCCGAGCACGCAGGTCACGGTCATGCCGAGATAGAACCAGAACCGGTTGCGCACGTCGGCGGCAATGCTGGCCATGCCGCAAGTGAAGCTCGACAGCAGCAGGCAGACCGTCTCGATCGCGACGTTGCGCTGCTCGAAGATCTCCGAGCCGCTGGGGCCGCCCGCGGTCTGGCCGGACAGCACCGCATAGGCCGCGAAGAAGCAGGAGAACATCACGATATCGGAGAGCAGGAAGACCCAGAAGCCGTAGGCGGTCACGATCCGCTTCGATGCCGGACCTGGATGCTCGACAACGAGCCCGATATGGTGGGGGTCGGCATGCGCGCGGCCCGCGGTCGCCGTCATCGACATCAGAGCGCTCCCGCCATGCTGACGAGGCTGCGCCGTTCCTCGATATTGATGCGATCGATCGCTGCGACCTCGTCGGCCGGAATGACGTATTCGTCATGGTCGCGCCAGGCGAACACGACGAAGGTCGCGAAGGCGCCGATGCCGCCCAGGATCACCATCCACCAGATGTGCCAGATCAGCGCGAAGCCCATGATGGTGGCGAAGAACGCGCAGACGAAGCCGGTCGGCGAATTCCTGGGCATCTCGATATCCTGATACTCCGGCCGATCATGCTCGAGCTGCTGCTGCTTGGCATGGGCCTTCTGATCCCAATAAGCATCCTCGCCGCGCACATCCGGATAGAAGGCGAAGTTGAACACGGGCGGCGGCGACGAGGTCGCCCATTCCAGCGAGCGGCCGTCCCAGGGATCGCCGGTGCGGTCGCGCAGGGCCTCGCGGTTGCGGATGCTGACCACGAGCTGCACGATCTGGCAGATCACGCCGATCGACAGCACGGCCATGCCGGCGGCCGCCACGAACATCCATGGCCGCCAGGCCGCGACGTCGTAGTGCTGCATGCGCCGGGTCATGCCGAGCATGCCGGCGATATAGAGCGGAATGAAAGTGACGTAGAAGCCGAGGAACGTGAACCAGAACGCCGCCTTGCCCCAGCGCTCGTCGAGACGAAAGCCGAACGCCTTTGGGAACCAGTATTCGAAGCCGGCGAAGGCGCCGAACAGCACGCCGCCGATGATGACGTTGTGGAAGTGCGCCACCAGGAACATGCTGTTGTGGAGCATGAAGTCGGCCGGGGGCACCGCGACCAGCACGCCCGTCAGCCCGCCGATGATGAAGGTAACCATGAACCCGACCGCCCACAGCATCGGCGTCGCAAAACGGATGCGGCCGCCATACATCGTGAACAGCCAATTGTAGATCTTCACGCCCGTCGGTATCGCGATGATCATGCTGGCGATGCCGAAGATGGCGTTGACGTCGGGGCCAGCGCCCATCGTGAAGAAATGGTGCAGCCAGACCATGAAGGAGATGACGCAGATCGCCATGGTCGCGAGCACCATCGAGCGGTAGCCGAACAGCGCCTTGCCCGAGAAGGTCGACACCACCTCGGAGAAGATGCCGAAGGCCGGCAATACGAGGATATAGACCTCCGGGTGCCCCCAGGCCCAGATCAGGTTCATGAACATCATGACGTTGCCGCCGGCTTCATTGGTGAAGAAGTGGAAGCCGAGGTAACGGTCGAGCAGCAGCATCGCGAGCGTGGCGGTGAGGATCGGAAAGGCGGCGACGATGAGCAGGTTGGAGGCCAGCGTGGTCCAGCAGAACATCGGCATGCGCAGATAGTTCATGCCCTTGGTGCGCAGCTTCAGCACGGTGGTGACGAGGTTGATGCCGGCGACCAGCGTGCCGACGCCGGAGATTTGCAAAGACCACGCGTAATAGTCGACGCCGACGCCGGGCGAATAGGACAGTTCCGACAGCGGCGGAAAGGCCAGCCAGCCGGTGCGCGCGAACTCGCCGACCACGAGCGAGATATTGACCAGCAGCGCGCCGGTCGCGGTCAGCCAGAAGCCGACCGAATTCAGCGTTGGGAAAGCAACGTCGCGCACGCCGAGTTGAAGCGGCACGATCAGGTTCATCAGCCCGATCACGAACGGCATCGCCGTGAAGAAGATCATGATGGTGCCGTGCGCCGAGAATATCTGGTTGTAGTGCTCCGGTGGGAGATAGCCTTGTGACTGGTAGGCGACCGCCTGCTGGAGCCGCATCATGATGGCGTCGCTGCCGCCGCGCAGCAGCATGACCGAAGCGAGCAGGATGTACATCACGCCGATGCGCTTGTGATCGACGCTGGTGATCCATTCGTGCCAGAGATAAGGCAAATGACCTTTCACGACGACCCAGATCAGCACGCCGAGGATCGCGACCAGCACGACGGCACCCGCGACGAGGGGTATCGGCTGGTCGAACGGAATCGCCGACCAATCGAGCTTACCGAGCATCGTGGCCTCCACTATGCGGCCTGCCGGCATCGGAGAGTAGCTCCGGGCCGGGCCCTGGCGGAATGTGCTGGGTTGCGATCAGGTCGAACAGACGGGGATCGTCCAGGCGAAAGGTCAGCCTGTTCTTCTCGATGCCCTGCTGCATCAGCTTCGTATAGCTCTCCTCGTTCAGCACGGCATCGGTCTTCGCAATGGTCGCGACCCAATCCGGGAAGGCGAGCGGCGAGATCACGTTGACGTCGAACATCATGTCGGGAAAGCCGTCGCCGGAGAAATGCGCCGACAGACCCTGCAGCTTGCCCTCATTGTCGGCACGCAGGTTCAGCTTCGTCACCATGCCGTTCATGGTGTAGATCATGCTGCCGAGCTGCGGGATGAAGAACACGTTCATCACGCTCGACGACGTCAGCTGGAAATTCAGCTCGGCACCAGCCGGCACCGTCAGCGTGTTGACGGTGGCGATGCGCTGGTCCGGATAGATGAAGAGCCATTTCCAGTCGAGCGAGACCGCCTGGATGCGGACCGGACTGCCGGTGCCCGGCACGGGCGCGGCGGGATCGAGCTGGTGCGAGCCGATCCAGGCGACGCCGCCGAGCAGGATCACGGTGAGCGCTGGGATCGCCCACACCACCATCTCGACGCGGCCGGAATAGACGAAGTCGGGCTGGTAACGTGCTCTCGGATTGGACGCGCGAAACCAGAACGCAAAGGCCAAAATCGCGAAAATGGTCGGCACCACGATCACGAGCATGATGAAGACGGAATCGACCAGGATGGTGCTGTTGGCGGCAGCCACCGGCCCTTTTGGATCGAGCAGATTCATCGGCAAGCCACTGGCGATTGGGAAACCCCAGGCGAGAGCCTAGCGCGGAAAAGCCCCCGCAACAAACGCAAGCTCGGCAGAACGGTTCCGCGATACGCCCGCTTAATTGTGCGCCGTGCCGCCCGGCGGCATGCAATTCCATGCGATGTCAATGACATCTGCGCGGGACCATCGGCCTTCTCTCCTGTCAGGGCGATTGCTAATCTGCACGAAAATAATTGGGATGAAACGACATGCAGGGCCCCGAGGACGATGCCGGCCTCGCCGGCAGGGTGGCACTGATCAGCGGCGGTGGCGCCGCTGGCGACGGCATCGGCAACGGCCGCGCTGCAGCAATCCTATTGGCCCGCGCCGGCGCAAAAGTGCTGGTGGCCGATCGCGACCTCAGGCTCGCCGAGCGCACGGTGGAGATGATCATGGCCGAGGGCGGCACGGCAGCAGCACATGGCGGCGACGTCACCAGCGAAGCCGATTGCAAGACACTGGTCGAGGCTACGCTCGACCGCTGGGGCCGGCTCGATTTCCTCGACAACAATGTCGGCATCGGCAGCCGCGGCAGCGTGGTCGACGAGACTCCCGAGCAGTATCGCCGTGTCATGCAGGTCAACGTCGAGACCATGTTCCTGCTCTCCAAGCACGCGATCCCCGCGATGATCAGGACCGCCAAGGGCGGCGCGATCGTCAATATCTCCTCGATCTCGGCGCTCAGGCCGCGCGGGCTCACGACCTACACGACCTCAAAAGCTGCGATCATCGGCCTGACCCGCGCTATGGCGGTCGATCACGGTCGCGACAACATCCGCGTCAACTGCATCTGCCCCGGACCGATGTACACGCCGATGGTCTATGCCCGCGGCATGAGCGAGCGGGCGCGCGCCAACCGCGCCAGGGCCTCCCTGCTCAAGACCGAAGGCACCGGCTGGGATGTCGGCCACGCCGTCAAATTCCTGCTCAGCAATTTTGCGCGCTACATCACCGGCCAAGTGCTGGTGGTCGACGGCGGCGTGACGCTGCAAGCGCCGGAACGTGAATCACAGGAACACTGAAAGGAACACGGATGGCCCGCCTGCCCTATCTCGAGGCCGACCAGGTCGCGCCCGAATATCGCGACATGCTCAAGCGCAACACCAACCTGCACAAGCTGCTGGTCAACTCGCCGGAGATGGCGCGCGCCTTCAACGGCATCGGCAGCTATATTCGCTTCAAGAGCAAGCTCGACCCGCGGTTGCGGGAGCTCGCGATCCTCCAGGTCGGCTGGATGGAGAAGTCGGAATACGAATTCACCCACCATGTGAAGATCGGCAAGGAGTTCGGCGTCACCGACGAGGACATCGCAGGTCTGATGGCGGAGACCGACGGCAAGCCGTCGAAGCTGGAGCCGCTCGCCAGGGCGATCCTGAAAGGCGCCCGCGAGATGGTGCGCGAGCTCGCGATGTCGGACGCGACCTTCGCCGAGATCAAGAAAGATCTCTCTGACGAGCACATGGTCGACCTCGTGCTCACCATCGCCTTCTATTGCGGCGTGGTACGCGTGCTCGCCACTATGAAGATCGACAACGAACCGTATTACAAAGAGGTACTCCAGCAGTACCCGATCCCGGGAGTGAAGTGACATGCGCTTGAAGGACAAGGTCGCGATCGTCGTCGGCGCCGGCCAGAGCCCCGGTGAAGGCATGGGCAACGGCCGCGCCACCGCGCTGACCTTCGCGCGCGAGGGTGCCAAAGTGCTGTGCGTCGACCACCACCTGGAATCGGCGCAGGAAACCGTCGATCTGATCGCAGCGGAGCAAGGCACCGCCGCGGCTTTCAAGGCCGACGTGACCAAATCCGCGGACATCAAGGCGATGGTCGCGGATGCGCTGGCGCGCTGGGGCCGCATCGACGTGCTGCACAACAATGTCGGCGTCAGCCTGTCCGGTGGCGATGCCGAGCTGCTTCAAATCACCGAGGAGGCGTTCGACCGTGTCGTCGCCATCAATCTGAAGAGCTGTATTCTGGCAGCGAAGGAAGTGATCCCGATCATGCGCACGCAAGGAAGCGGCGCCATCGTCAACATCTCCTCGATGGCCGCGATCACGACCTATCCTTACGTCGCCTACAAGGCGACGAAGTCGGCCATGATCGCCTTCACCGAGCAGCTCGCCTACCAGAACGCCGAATACGGCATCCGTGCCAACGTCATCCTGCCCGGCCTGATGAACACGCCGATGGCCGTCGACACCCGCGCCCGCGAATGGTCCAAGCCCCGCTCTGAAGTCGAAGCCGAGCGCGACAGCAAGGTGCCACTGCGCAGGAAGATGGGCACCGGCTGGGACGTCGCGAATGCCGCACTGTTTTTGGCGTCGGACGAGGCGAATTTCATCACCGGCGTGACGCTGCCGGTGGACGGTGGCGCGAGTGTGAGACGGGGGTAATTCGAGCGCGCTGCTTACCCTCCCCTGGAGGGGGAGGGAAACAGCGTCACTGCGGTGCGCGCGTCGCCCGCCAGATGGTGCCATTGCCGTCCTCCGACACCAGCAGCGATCCATCCTTCGCCACGGCGACACCAACCGGCCTTCCCCAGACCTCCGTGTCACTCACGACAAACCCCGTGACGAAATCCTCGTACTCGCCGGTGGGCTTGCCGTCCTTCATCCTGATACGGATCACCTTGTAGCCGGTGCGCTTGGAGCGGTTCCAGGAGCCGTGCTCAGCGGCGAAGGCATCGCCTTGATAGTCGGACGGAAACTGCGTGCCCTGATAGAAAGTCATGCCGAGCGAAGCCGAGTGCGGCTGGATCAGCACGTCGGGCACCGTCACCTTGTCCTTGAGGTCCGGCCGCGCGCCGGCGTGACGCGGATCTTCGTTGCCGCCGATATAGAACCACGGCCAGCCGTAGAACGCGCCCTCCTTCACGCTGGTGACGTAATCGGGCACGAGATCGTCGCCGAGCCCGTCGCGCTCATTGGTCGAGCACCAGGGCAGCCCGCTCTGCGGCTCGATCGCAAGACCGACGCAATTGCGGATGCCGGTGGCATAAATCTTCCGGTCCTTGCCGTCAGGCGTGAAGGCCATCACGGTGGCGCGCTCGAGCTCACTGGCCCAGGCCGCGCCGAGCGGCTGCGTCTTCGACCAGCCATCCAATCCGCCCGGCGGCGTCCCCATGCCCTCGGCGACGTTGCTGAGCGAGCCGACCGAGACCAGCATGCGCTTGTTGTCGGGCGTGAAGACGATGTCGCGGGTGGAATGGCTGCCGTCCTGCGGCAGGCTTGCCACGATCGTCTCCGCCCTGCCGCGCGCCTTGAGATCGCCGGCCTGATAGGGAAACCGGACGACGCTGTCGGTGTTGGCGATATAGACCCATTGCGGATTGTCGCCGTTCGGAAAGAAGGCGATGCCGAACGGCCGTCTCAATCCGCTGGCAAACACCTCGTTGGTCGCAGCCTTGCCGCCATCCCCGGCGCGCAGCACGCGGATGGCGTCGGCCCGCGTCTCCGCGACGAAGACATCGCCGTTCGGCGCGACCCTCACAATGCGCGGCGCGCGCAAGCCTTCGGCGAACAGCTCGATCTTGAAACCCGCCGGCACACGTGGCGTGGCCTCCGGCGGTCGCGACGCCACACGCGCGGTGCTCGCAACCGACCGTGTCGCGCCGGGCCTGACGAGGTCCTGCGGCCGGATCAACCTGACCGTGCCGGGCTTGTCGGCCTGCCAATCGCCATAGGCGTCCTTGCCTTGCAGAACCGGCTCGGCCTGCGCGCTGGCAGCAACCGCGACCAGCAATCCCGCAGCCGTTGCTGCGGACGAAATCCTGCTTTTCACGTCGTTTTCCTCCCAGCCTGCGCGTCCTGAACGTCGACGCTTATAGGTCCGCAAATGTTCTGCGGCAGTACAAACACCTGCCGAATCCCACGTCAGCTCATGCCCGCACGATGTGCATCAGCCGCAGCCCATCGTACTGGAAAATGCGGCAGATCGGTGCGACACATTGTAAGGGCGCGACCGCCGGTTGCGGTCATCAAAGCTGCGGCATCCAGGTCGCAATTGATGGGGTGATCATGTGGGGATCCATCATATCGGAATGGGCGAGCCTGCTGCTGCGCTGGCTGCACGTGGTGGCGGCGATCGCCTGGATCGGCAGTTCCTTCTACTTCATCGCCCTCGATCTCAGCCTGCAGCCGAAGACTGACCTGCCGGACGGCGTGCAGGGCGAAGCCTGGCAGGTCCATGGCGGCGGCTTCTACCGGATCATGAAATATCTGGTGGCTCCGAGCCAGATGCCGGAGGAGCTGACCTGGTTCAAATGGGAGGCCTACACCACCTGGCTGTCCGGCTTCGCGCTGATGGTGGTGGTGTACTATCTCGATGCCGACCTGTTCCTGGTCGACAAGTCGATTCTCGACCTCACACCGATCCAGGCCGGGCTGTTCAGCTTCTGCAGCCTGGCGCTGGCATGGCTGCTCTATGAGGCGGCCTGCCGCACCGGGCTTGCGCAGCGCGAGCTGCCCTTTGCCATCGGCGGCTATCTGTTCCTGGTCGCGCTCACTTACGCCTTCACCCACGTCCTGAGCGGGCGCGGCGCCTTCAACCAGATCGGGGCGATCATCGGCACCATCATGGTCGCCAACGTGTTCGCACTGATCATCCCGAACCAGAAGAAGATCGTCGCCAGCCTGATCGCGGGCCAGGCGCCCGATCCGAAGCTCGGCAAGGCCAGCAAGGAGCGCTCGGTTCACAACAACTACCTGACCTTGCCCGTCGTCGTGCTGATGATCAGCAATCACTATCCTCTGCTCTACGCGACGCGCTTCAACTGGATCATCGTCGCGATCATTCTGGCGCTCGGCCCCGTGATCCGCCACTTCTTCAACGAGCGGCACGCGGGGCGCAAATCGCCGTGGTGGGTGTGGGGTGTCGCCGCGTTGGGCGTGATCGCGATCCTCCTGCTCTCCGCGGCCGGCCCCCGCGAGGTCAAGACGGGCGCGCTGTCGGCACAGCCGACGCGCGCCAATGTCGAGGAGATCGTGATGTCCCGTTGCAGCATGTGCCACGCGGCCGAGCCGGTCTGGGCCGGCATCGTGACCGCGCCCAAAGGCATCTTGCTCGACGCGCCCGAGCACATCCATCGCAACATCCGCCTGATCGGCCGCGTGGCGGCGTGGTCCAATGCGATGCCGCCGGGCAACATCACCGACATGACCAGCGAGGAGCGCGCCATCCTCGCCGCCTATATCGAGCAGGCGCAGTGACGCCATCACGCGTCGATACCGCATTTCGCGAAATGAAATTCCGCATCCGCCCCCGATTTGAAAATGACTTGATCGCCTATCCGGCGTAGACAGGGCCAGCGGCCGCTGGCGCGGTCCAGATCCAAGTTTGCATCTGCTGCGGGGAAAGAACAGTGGCCCTCAAGAACATCATCGGTATCGACCACGCCGTGGTCATGGTTCGCGACCTCGACAGGGCCGCCGAAAACTACAGGCAGCTCGGTTTCACCCTGTCGCCGCGCGGCACCCACAGCGCGCATATGGGCACCGGCAATTACACCATCATGTTCGACCCCGACTATATGGAGCTGCTCGGCGTGCTGGTGGCGACCGAGCACAACGCACCGGCCCGCGCCTTCGTCGACAGGCACGGCGAGGGCATCGAGCGCATCGCCTTCACGGCGATCGACAGCGCGGCCGGCGCCGAGGAGATCCGTGCGCGCGGCCTGACGCCGATCGGCCCGACCGATTTCGAACGGCCGGTGACGCTACCCGATGGCACGATCTCGGCGGCAAAATTCCGCACCTTCATGTGGCCGACCGCGGAGGCGCCCGGCGGCGTGCGCATCTTCGCCTGCCAGCACAAGACCCGCGAGACGGTGTGGATTCCTGAATTGATGAAGCACGCCAATGCGGCGAAGCGGATCAGGCAGACGCTGATCGCAACGCCCGAGCCCGCGCAGGATGCGGCGCATCTCGGCCGCCTGATCGACCGCGAACCGAGGACGGAAGCCGATGGTGCAGTCGCCGTGCCGTCCGGCGGCGACCGCGCCGACTTCGTCTATTTGACGCTGGAGCAGCTCGGCAAACGCTATCCCGGCGTGCCGCTCACCGGTCTTTCCGCGCGCGGCGGCGCGGCCCTGGTCCTCGTCAGCGGCGATCTCGCAGCCACCGAGAAGGCGCTGGGTCCGGCTACGTTGCGCAGCGGGGCTGCGATCTGCGTGCCGCCGGCCAAGGCCAACGGCACCCTGCTCGCCTTCGTTGCCGGCTGATTTTAACTAATTCTTTAACGAGCGTTTACCCGGCGGCACTAGGACTTTCGGGCTTTCCACGCCGCCCGAGGCCAAGCGCATGTTCAAAGAGGAATCGCCGATCGCCTATGACGCGCCGGCCGAGCTGAAGAAGTGGCCGTCGCTGAAAGGCGAGAGACAGAAGGACCGGGGTCCGCCCTATCTCGTCTACAACGGCACGCTCGCCGACTGCGTTCGCGTGCTCATGGATAAGCCGATCAAGGGCATCTCGCTCTACGACATCATGACGAAGCCGCAAGCAGCGTTCGAGCAGACCGTGCTGTCGCCCGGCGACGCCGCCGAGATCGCGATGCGCAAGGATTTTCCCAAGGACTAGCTCGAAGCCCGCTTCGCGGCCAGTTTTCCCTGCTGCTTTAATGAGGATTCCGTCGGCGCATCGAGGAAGACGACCGGCGCGAAGGTCCGCGCCGTGCGCCTCGCATCGAGCGAGCGCTGATCCGCTACCGCAAGCAGATCCTCTCGCCCTGACGCCCCTACTCCGCCTTGATGTTCGCGGCCGCGACGACCTCGGCAAGCTCCGTGGTCTCCTTCGCGATCTTCGCGGCGTAGTCGGCCGGGTTGAGCACGCTGACGACGCCTTGCGACTCAAGCCGCTCCTGCACCGCCGGATCTTTGGCGGCGGCGACGATCTCACGGTGCAGCGTCTCGCGGATCGGCGCGGGCACGGCCTTCGGCATGAAGAAGCCGACCCAGAACGAGATGTCGAAGCCGGGATAGCCGGCCTCCGCGACGGTCGGCACATCAGGCAGCGCCGGCAGCCGCTCGGCCGATGACACCGCGAGCGCGCGCAGCTTGCCGGCCTTCACCAGCGGGACGGCGGACAAGGGATCGAACACCGCCAGGACCTCCTGCGCGAGGATGCCGACCTCGGATGCCGCGCCGCCGCGATAGGGCACGTGGATCAGCTTGATGCCGGCCTTCTGGCTGAGCAGCTCCATGGCGAGATGGGCAAGGTCGCCGTTGCCGCCCGAGCCGTAGGCGAGCGCGCCCGGCGCGGCCTTCGCCGCCGCGACCAGATCGGCGACGGTGTTGATGTTGGCCGTCTTGGGATTCTCGGGATTGACCACGAGAACGAGCGGCGCCGAGATGACGGTGGTGAGCGGCGCAAAGTCCCCTTGCGGATCGTAGCGGGCGTCCTTGAACAGCGTCTTGTTGAGCGTGATTGTGGACGAGTTGCAGGCGAGGATGGTGTAGCCGTCCGCGTCCGCGCGCGCCACGCCCTCGGCTGCGATCATGCCGTTGGCGCCGGCGCGGTTCTCGACCACGAAGGGCTGGCCGAGCTTGTTGCTCAGCCGGTCGCCGATGATGCGCGCGACCACATCGACCGGGCCGCCCGCGCTGAAGCCGACCATGATCTTGACCGGACGCGTCGGATATTTCTGCGCGAGAGCCTCGGTCGTCACGCACAATCCGGCGACAATCGCCAGCAGGCGAATCGTTCGTTGCATTCGTTCTCTCCCCGGACCCGCGCTGCCGCTTTTGCATGGTGCGGCGCCTCTGGAGATCATGATTAGCGGTCGCGCCGGATTTCGCAATCGCGTTTGCGCGCCGTCATTCCGTCGCGCGGCACGCGAGAGCCGCATCCAGACAAAAAATGCGAAAACAACCCCATGCACAGTAGCCGGCCCCGGTCAGGACAAGGACTTGCGCAGGACAAGCACCTTCGGATACCACGAAATGCAATTTGACACGTCGGGCAAAACACCGGCATGATGGCATCATCGCAACAATCGCCAGCGTCCAAGCCGCCCGCTCCTCGGGCGCCTCGCCGCGATCGCGCGTAAGCCTCTCATCGACATCTCGAAATTGGTAGCCGCGCGCAGCACGCGGGCGGGCGGTCGCGCACCTGCGCCGGCAAAGGACACGACACATGACGACATCCCCAAATCGCCACACCACGCCACCGGTTGCGGCAACCGATCGCAGCGACCCGGCTGCGAGCCCGCGCATCAAACTCTACAGGCGCCGCATTGCCATCGACCATCCCGACCCGAAAACCGGCGAACGGCTGCTGGCCGACGCGCTCGGTGCCGTCGACCGCGATGCGCTGCACGGCATCTTGAAGCAATTGGTGAGAGCCAGCGTGATTGCGCAGAAGCCGGACGAGGCCAATCTCGCCTTCATGATCTCGATGATGAAGAGCATCGCGCCGAGGGACTCCATCGAGGCCATGCTGGCGGCGCAGATGGTCTCCATTCACGTCCTGGCGATGCGCTGCGCCCATCGCCTCGCCTTCGCCGACGACATCCCGCGGCAGGACAGCGCCTCACGCGCGCTCGCCAAGCTAACGCGAATCTTTCCGGCCCAGGTCGAGACGCTCAACCGGTACCGCAACAATGGCGAGCGGGCGATCACGGTGCAGAGTCTGACGGTGCAGGATGGCGCGGGAGCCACCGCGAGCCACGCCGTACAGCACGCTGGAATGATCGTAACGGAGCAAGGCGTCGCGGACACGCCGATGGGAGCAGGATCGATCTCGCCTCACGAAGCCGGCGAAGGCGAACATGAACTGGTCGATGCCGCACAAGGCGCCAGCGCATGAGCGGCGATCACTCCCGCAACATGGCTGCGATGCTGGCGAGTCCGCGCTGCGGCGCCAGGACACGCAGCGGCACCGCCTGCCTCGCGCCGGCGGTGCACGGCAAGACCCGCTGTCGCATGCATGGCAGCGCCGCGAGGTCAGGCGCACCGAGAGGAAATCAGAATGCGCGGAAGCATGGGCTATTCACGCAAGACCGGATCGCAGAACGAAGGGCGATACGGGCGCTGCTGGGCGAGACGCGGAAGCTGCTGCAAGAGCTGGGCTAGGCCGTGTACCCATAAACCCCGCGGCGTGATGCGACGAAGGCTACGCCTGCTTTGCCCCAATAGCGACCAGGTTCGTGCGGCAGCACAAGAGGTCGCGATGGGCCATTCGCGACATTCTAGCTGTGCGCCGACGAATTCCGGTCTACCCCGATAGGCAGACATAACGCATTCGTGAACCTCGCCACAGGGCGACCGCTGTCCTTGCGAATGAACACAAGGGACGGCAGGGGCGACCAACCCTACAGCGGGAAGACTTGCCACAGCGCCTGCCTCGGCTGCATGTCAGGACGTTCGAGGCAGCATTCCCGTTCCGGGGAGGCGCGATATGCTGCAGTTGAAAGACAAGGTCGGACGGTTCGCGACGACAGGGCGCAGCTGCCAAAACTGGAAAAAGGATCAGGAGCTGGTCATTTCGCTGCTCAACAAGATCGCCATTTCCGACGGCGGCGCCGAGAACACGCTTAAACCACAGATGGTCGTGACCGGTTACGCCAGCGACGGCCTTTACAACTCGATTCTGTACTTCCAAAAGAAGAACTTTCCCGGCACGCCTGACGGCTATGTTCGGCCTGCCGGCCCGACGTTCAGTCGGCTCGTTGAACTGTCGACGAAGGCGGCTGCCAAGCCCGCCCTGCCAAAGGGCCAATGGGACGCAATCGCGACTCCTTCCGTCGATGCTGCACTTCGCAAAGGCCTCATCGACGATTCAAAGCTGGACTACGCAGAGATCGTTGACATCATCCGGGCTACCGTCGCAGACGGCATGGTCACCGCATTCGAGCTGGACGACCTGACCACCATTGCGAACACCTCCAGAACGCTCTCCCCCACCTCGAAAAAGCTCATCACGCTCTTCGTCGGAGAAGAATACAAGGAGAAGCGCGGGATCGGACCGTACGACCTCAATTCCGACCAGAAAAAACTAGCCGCGGAAATGGTCTGCGATTTCCTGAAAAACACGAGGACGACGTTCTTTCCGAAGCTCGACCCACACCGCGTCGGCATAGGTATTCTCAGGCGCATTGCGAAGCCGAGCCTCATCAATCAAGATCAGGGAAGTCTGTGCGGGCCATCCGCCCTGATGTTCGGCTACGCGTCCGACAAGCCAGGGTCTTACGCGCGGTTCGCGATCGATCTCTATCAGAAGGGGCAGGCGAACCTTGGCCGCCTGCTGATCAAGCCGGGAAAGGATGTGAGGAACTTCACGCCACCCTGGTCGCTGGACCACGTCGATTGGCTGACATGCGCCTCCATACGCGATTCGGAGAACTGGTTCCTCGATTTCGACGACACAGGCAAGATCAGCGATCTTGCGGGTGTCACCCTGCCGAGCGAAATGGAGCAATGGTTTCGCAAGGCAGGATACCGGGACGTGCGGGAGAATACCAACATTTCGCGATACAACAAAGACATCGACGATGTAAACGAAGCCAACCGGCTGCTCGACAGCGGATATCGCGTATGTCTTTTCATAAGCGCCAATATGATCGACTATGACGACCAGTCCGATAAAGGCTCCGCGTTTACAATGCACTGGGTCGTGCTGCGCGAGAAGATACAAGTGATGAACGGGTACGTGAAGGCGAAGGTCTTCTCATATGGCGATGGAGACTACGTGATACCGCATCCGCAGGAAAAAACCGGTGCCGTCAAGCCCCTCGCCGTTCGGGACTTTCTTATGAATTTTTATGGGTACGTTGCTGCCAAGGGGTGACCGGGGCGAGAAGCGCCGAAGGCATCATCATGCTGGTCACGCACGAGATGGCCTTCTTCCGATGTCTCGACCTGCGTCGGCTTCATGAATGCCGGCATCATGGCCGAGGATCGGCACGCCCGAGGAAACCATCCGCCAGCCGCGCAGCGAAACGGCTGAAGGTTCTTGAGCCGGTTTCACGAGGCGCACCGAGGCTTGTACTCGCAGAACGCCCGGCAGTCAGGGCGCGTATGAGGTCCGCTGTGCCCCTGATAGCGGCGCAATAGCGGATCTCAGCAGAGGTCGGCTTTTGGTCAAAAGCAGCGATCAGGGGTAAGCGCGGGGTGTGTCGGGTTTACCTCCGTCAGCTGACACGCTGAGACCTGAAGCACGGTTCGGCTCGACGATCGCATTCGCGATGTCCGGCCGCTTGAGGGGACATACGAAGACTGGTCGGTCGACATTGGGAAGACGGCGGTTAGCCTCCGTCGGAGATGCTACTGGTCTTGAACCAAAGGCCAAGCGAAGGTCGTCAGACACAGCATGGCGGAGCCGATCGCGATGCCAACTAAACGCTCTAGCCCAGGCGTAATATCTGTGATCGGAGCTGGTCCCTGAACTAGGGTGATGAGAAGCCCGAGCGTGAACTGCGTTCCGAGATAGTTGATCTCCCGTCCTGTCTGGATTTGGTAGCCGATCCAGACGCCGGCAGCGAGGGTGAGCACGGTTACCGGCAATCCTGTGCCGAACAGGCCAATAGAGACAAGAGCGACCGCGCTACCAAGCAGGCATCCGAACGCCCTGTGGGCTATCCTCTCGTAGATCGTAGCATATCGGCGGTTCCCCACCGCGGCCGATGGGACGATCATGATGACGTACGATGTGACCGCAGTTTGTGAGAACTCCTCAATGCCGAACCACCGCCAGATGAGGGGAAGCAAGGCGACGGCCAGCGCCGCGCGCGTACAGTGCTCGAGCAGCAGCCAATTCTCTCGTAGCCAGCTCTCATTCAACACATCACGCAGGCGTCCACACCAGAGCATGTCGTAAGCATGTTGTTCCCTGCGGCTCGGTGTATCCGGGAACAGGCTTGCAACAACAAGGCATGCGCACGTTCCGACCGTAATCTCCGCCACCCGCGTGGCGGCGAAATGCACGACAGAGTCTGGCGAGGCGAGCGCCTCGGTGATGACCATCCCGGCCGTAAGGCCAAAGAACAGCCATGCGTAACTGTAGTTGGTCGCCAGCGACTGAAAGGTGCCGATCCATGACACAAGGAAGAGGAAAACGATTAGCAGCAAAGGGGCGTCCGCTGCGCTGGGCGCAAGCAGGAGCCCCAGCAGTGCTCCACCGGCAGTGCCCACGATTCGCATCAGTCCCCGCCGGAATGTCTCGGCGAGGCTGCCACGTATCACCATGTAGCCGCTGAACGCTGCCCAGGAGAGATCATCAAGGTTGAGAATGGTTGCCGCCGCGACAGCAACCAGCACCGAGATCGCGAGTTTTGCTGCGTCTCTGGCGCGCGGGCCGCGAAGCTCGAGCGATTTGAGCTCACGCACCAGGGCTTGCGGTATGGGTCGCAGGGCCGATATCAGGAGCGGCATCGTCAAGATTCTCCCAATCAGTAGATGACCAGGACGCGGGCGTCGACGCCCATGAAGAGTTGGTCGCTCCCAGGAGATTCGAGCAGCGTGAATCGAACTGGAATCCGTCGTTGCAGGCGAATCCAGTTCACCGTTGGAGATACGTAAGGGACAAGTGTCTCGCTTCCTTGCTGGCGACTAATGCCGTGCGCCAGACCTTGGATGCGCGCGCGATAAAGATGCCAGGGATGGCTGTCGAGCCAGATCCAGGCGAGGCCGCCGGGATGGAGGTGTCGTAGATAATATTCCTTGTAATTGGCAACGACGCGCCAGGCGTTTCCATCGACGATCGCAACCGCTGCCTGGCTCGTGGAAACCATGTCGCCAGTTTGAATGGCAAGATGCGTCACGAAACCATCAACGGGCGCCACGACTTTGGTGCAGCCCAAGCGCCATTCGGCGAGAAGACGTGCAGCGTGGGCCGATGAGACGGCAGCCTTATCCAGGCTGAGAGTCTCGCTCTCCTTCTGCAAGGCAGCTTCGGCAGCATGTTGCTGGGCCGCGCTTTGCTCCTCGGTGGTACGAGTCGTGTCGAGGGCCTGCGCGGAGATCGTACCGGACTGGGCAAGCGGCGTGTCACGGCGCAGGTTTGCCGCAGCGAGCCTCTCGGCAGCACCCGCCGCTTCCTTCTGCGCCTGCAGAACCTGCAACTGCGCCCGGTCGACCGGCAGCTGAGCCTCAGTTCGCGCCTCCTGCGCGCGCGCTTGCTCTACGGCCAATCTGAACGGAACCGGATCGATGGTAAAGAGGAGGGTTCCCCGCTTCACCCATTCGTTGTCTTTCACAAGAACCGCTGCGATCGGACCCGTAACTTCCGGCGTGATCGACAGCACATCGGACGTGACGTATGCGTCGTCCGTATAGGCGAACAGATGGCCCGATATCCACCAGGCTAAGACAGTTGCTGCAACGGCGAGGAGGAACAGCAAGGCGCGCCGGCGGTGCGAAAAAACGCGCGATCGATCGAGTTCGGGTGTCGCGGAAAGCGAAGGTGCAGCAACCGGGAGACGGGGTTCCATGTTCCCAATCGCCGGCTCGGGGATGGACTTGTCTTTCAGACTGACGTTCAGATTCTGGTCCAATTTCGATCGTCCAAGTCAATCGGCGCCCCCGATAGGAGATATTTGATTTCGATAATCGCGCAGTCAAATATATAGGAAGCACGATCTCGATAGCTTTTGGCACTGACATGGAACTGCGCCACATCCGCTATTTCCTCGCGGTTGCCGAGGAGAAAAACTTCACACGCGCCGCTGCGCGCGTTGGAATCGGGCAGCCGCCGCTGAGCCAACAGATCAAGGATCTTGAGGCCGAAGTCGGGGCTGCGCTCTTCCATCGCATTCCCCAGGGTGCTGAACTGACCGAGGCAGGGCGCGCTTTTCTAGAGAACGTGCGGGTCATTCCTATGCAGGCGGAGCGCTCCATTCGCGCCGCGCAGAGGGCTGCGCGGGGTCAAATCGGTTCGCTGCGGGTCGGCTTTACCAACTCGGCACCATTTAATCCCGTTGTTACCTCGACAATCCGATCGTTTCGCCGAGCTTATCCCGATGTGGATCTGACGCTGGAGGAAGCAAGCACATCCCGCCTCCTTGCGGGCCTTCGGGAAGGAGAGCTGGACGCGGTGTTCCTGCGCCCCGATGAGGGCGAGGACGATCTACAGTTTCGGCGTCTCTCCAGCGAGCCGATGCTCGTCGTATTGCCCGCAAGCCATCCGGTGGCGAAGTCGACTGAAATCGATCTTATCAGGCTCAAAGGGGATCCGCTCATTCTGACGCCGCGCGGATCGGCCTGGGTTGACACAGTCATCGCGGCCTGTCGGCGGGCGGGCTTCGAGCCGACCCTCGGGCAGTCCGCGCCGCAGATCAGCTCTGTCGTCAGCCTGGTGGCAGCTGAGCTTGGCTTTTCGCTCGTGCCGGCGTCAATGCGCCAGCTTCATGTAACCGGCGTCACCTATCGTGAGGTCAAAGGGGACGCTCCAATCGTGCGCTTGGCTCTGGCGTTCCGGCGTGGCGAGACCTCGAAGATCGTCCGCAACTTCATTGCCCAGGCGGTGGCGTGAAACAGGGGGAGACCTCGGGCAACGCTCAACCTGCTGGCAACCATACGGGAAATAGACGCGACCGGCTCGGCTCAAACAAGCATAGATTGCGGCAGTTCGTCTCACGAGGGGCCAAGTGTGCTTGCCCGGGAAGGCGCAAAATATGTTACCCGCAGATTACGTTTTTGATCTGGCTGTTGCGTTAGTTGTAACCCTAAACCTCTATTTCGCGCCTCGTATCGAGCGGGACCGCATCGCAATGCAGTGGGGACGCAACGGCGAGCCAACATGGAGCGCCCCAAACTGGTTCGCGATGTGGGGAGTGGTTGTCTTCATGGGAGCTGTTCGGCTTTTTATTTGGCTGGTTTCGACCTATGCGCCGCAGAGCGTGCACGGCGTTGAACTAGGAATAGTCATTTTCTCGGTGGTCGCTTTAGCCTCCCATTTGTTCGTTTTGATGAAGGCGAGAGCGGCACACTGAGCTGGGTCATGAAAGTCGGCTAAGGGCCACGAGCCGTCATCAATGTGGTGTTGTGACGCGGTGGCCTGAGGCGGCCCGAAACTGGTGAAAGCACAACCTTTAGTGTATTGGTATCAGTAGCTCGCGTGGACGCCCCTTGAGCTTGGACGCGCTGTCGTAGGTTGCGCCCCTTGAGAGCACCGTCCGCGGTTGAGACTAGCCTTCGACTGATGACTGGCTGAGGCGTTCAAGCGTGCATCACGGCTACGGCGAGATACCTGTAACACCAACGATGATCCAGGCAGTACACCTGAACACAGGGACGACGACGTCATGGATGCGCACAACTATCCATATATACGGGACACAGTCGTCATTAATGCCTATGTGCAGGGCTTCTATAATAATTTTGTAGGATCGGGCCCCGTCTTTCTACTCGGGCGAGTTGTGATCCATGAGGTTGACCTCATAGTAGGTCAGAAGCCCCTGATCATCATCGCCGACGAGTATCACGGCAACGGGAAGATAATTAACGCAAGGGGAGCATACCCCGGCGGGGGTGGCGGCACCGTCATTGTCCGGTGCAAACGATCAACCGGCGCCTATGTCAGCGTGTCTGGTGGCCACGGAGCCGCCGGCCTAACGGGAGCCGATGGCACCGAAGGCGTGCCCGACACCATTATCGAGGGATACTGGATCACGGTCCCCGATCCCTGGCCCATGGAAACCACACACGAGGAATGGGTTCCCGGCGAGATAATTCCCGGCACGCCAGGAAGTCCTCCCAGCATGGGCACCAGCGGCGGAGCAGGAGGAAATGCCGGCACGCTGACCTTCACGACCATGACCGAAGATGGCTTTCCCGCACTTGAAGCGGAGGGCGGTGGCGGTGGTGCGGGCGGCGCCGGAGGGTTCCTGGGTGACGAACAAGCCCAGTCTGGCGCGGACGGAGCTTCGGGCATCTCGTCGGCCATCGCTTACACCGTTGTTTCCGAAGCGGAGTTCCTGGCGCTTGTGCGCGGTGATCTTGGCGTTTACGCCAATTACTGGGCCCCGTTCCGTATTGCTGTCGGGGACTATTTTTATCACAGGTACAACTCTCGCGTGACCGATCGCGCAGGCTATCTGACGCTTGCTGCAGGTGAGTTCGCGGCCGCACTGCAGTTTCAGCCGGACAATGTGGAGGCCCTTCGTCTGCAAAGACAGATGGTGGGCTTTCCTGAACCCGTTGCAGGGACGAACGAGGTGGTGTGGAAGGGTGGCGGCAACAACGCGCTGGGCCTGCCGCGCGAGATGGACCTGTTGCCGCGGTTTGACTACTACATCGCCGCCTATACCGGCTTTGGGTCCCTGACGCTGAGCTTCCTGACCATCGGCACGTCATGGCTTTTGGGCGCGGAGGGAATCGCGGTCATGAGTGAGTTCGCGGCGCAGCAACTCACGGAAGTCCTCGCGGCGCGCGCAAACAGCAGTGACGAGCTCGACATAGCGAAGACCGAACTGAAGAACTCAGTTGACGAAGTCACCTATGCGAAGCAACGGCTCGACAAGGTGACCGCCGAAATTCAGACGGCGCTGCCGGTGATGGCGACCAAGAGTTTCTCTTTCGGCGGATTCCTCGGCACGGTGGCGTCGATCGGCGCGGCGGTGGTGAGCATCGTAGCCGCTATCCCGACAGCGGGCGCGAGCGTCGTCGCGCTTGTGCCGTCATTGGTCGCGCTTTCCAACTCCCTCAGCGACAACGCGGAACCGATCGTAAAGGCTCTGATCGACGACGCAAAGGTCAAGGACGCAGACCTCAAGCAGGTCAAAAAAGCCTACGAGGAGGTGGGCAAGAACGTCGACGCTGTCGTCAAGGGCGGCAAGTCCATCGTGAGCTTCGTGAAGCTGGTGCAAAATCTCAACGCCACCACGGCGCCCGACAGCTCCAAATATGTCGCGCTGGTCAAACAGGGTGTGAGTTGGCTCACGAACTGATGCTTGCCGGGAACCGGGCGACCTTGGCCCAGCAGCGCCTTGACGCCGCAACCGCCAAACTTGCGCGGGCCGAAGCGGTGGTTGCATCGGTGAATAAGCTGATATCCGACCTGCTGAACAGGCAGCACACGATTCGGCAAGTTGGACTGGCCGCCATAGACATAGCAGCCTCAAAGGCCCAATCGCTGCAGACACTGGCCTTCCGGGCGCAAAGATCGGTCGAAATATATACGCTCGACGACCAGGAACAGAACGTCTTCCTGGATGCTGGAATGATTAGTCCGGACGTCAGCCGGGCCTTCTACGAAGGCGAAAAGGACGAAGCCGCTCTCGCAAACGCCTTGATCGCGTCCTGGGGCAGCATCCTGAACCCCGTCAATATGCAGCTGTCCTATATCTCCTACTTTGACGCCAGGCCCGACTGGGACACCCATAGGCTCTCGTTCACGGACGGTCCGGAATTAGCATCGCTCCGCAATACACATAGCTTCAGCTTTCGGCTTGAAGCGACGGACCTGCCCGAAGGCCACTTTGAGACCAAGGTCAAGAACGTGCTCGTCTCCTTTGTTGGAGCGCGCAATCAAAGCGGAGAAATCTCATGCGTGGTGCGGCACGGCGCGCAGTATGAGCAGCGTCGACTGGATGGAACGGTTGAGGTGCAGCATCTGGCGCCGCAGACCGTCAATCGCCGGGCGGAAACGACGCGGCTGGACCGCCCCGTCGAGAACACCGACCCACCGATCGATGCTCCTACGTCATTGGCCATCTGGGGCCGCGGCGTGGGCGGAGATTGGGACGTGACGATTGAGCCGCACGAAATCGAAGCGGGCTCGTTGGACTTGAGCGGACTATCGGAAATTCAGGTTTGGATCGATTATCAGTTCACTCGCTAGCAATACCGTTTCGTGGCCAGGCTCTCTGATGCAGTGAAGGACCGCTTTGGGTCATTCGCATCTATCGAGCACTCCTCGGTTTCTGTCAGCTCCCCTGAGAGCCGACATGTGAAGTGCCGGCAGAGCCACCATCAAAAAATTTTTCTAATTGACCGGACCGCGCTCGCCGTCGGCGTGGATGTCAAACAGTCACTCCGCCGCAAAGACCCCTGATTTCTTCCGGTCCAGCTTTTTGAAGACGTCCAGATCGCCGTCGTCGACAACGTCCTCTTCCTGAGGATCGCTTCCTGCGTGTGGTTTCGGACTGAACCATTGCGAGACACGGTCCAGATAAAGATAGACAACCGGCGTGGTGAAGAGCGTCAGGACCTGGCTGACCAAGAGACCGCCGACCATGGCGTAGCCGAGCGGTTGACGCAGCTCCGAGCCGGTGCCGTGGCCGAGCATCAGCGGCACGCCGCCGAGCACCGCCGCCATCGTGGTCATCAGGATCGGACGGAAGCGCAGCAGGCATGCCCTTCGAATGGCCTCAACCGGCGACAGGCCCTGATCCCGCTCCGCCGCGATCGCGAAGTCGACCAGCATGATGCCGTTCTTCTTGACGATGCCGATCAGCAGGACGAGGCCGATCAACCCGATCAGACTGAAGTCGAAATGGAAGATGAGGAGCGTCGCCAGCGCGCCGACACCGGCCGACGGCAGGGTCGACAGAATCGTCAAGGGGTGAATGTAGCTCTCGTAGAGCACGCCGAGAATGAGATAGACCACGATCAACGCCGCCACGATCAGCAGGGGCACGGAGGACAGCGACTCCTGGAACGCCTTCGCCGTGCCTGCGAAAGTCGAGGTGATCGCGGCCGGCACGTTCATCTGCCTTTCCATCGCGTCGATCGCCTGCGTTGCCTGGCCGAGCGCGACGTTGGGCGCGAGGTTGAAGGAGATCGTCACCGCGGGAAACTGGCCCTGATGGTTGATGGCCAGAGGCCGGACCGGAGCCGTGGTCCACTTGGTGAACGCCGACAATGGCACCTCGCCTCCCGTCGTCGGGGAGCGGAGGTAGATCTGCTCCAGCGTGGACGGGTTCTTCTGCAGCGAGGGCAGCACCTCGAGGACGACATAGTAGGTCGACAATTGGGTGAAATATGTCGCGATCTCCCGCTGCCCGAATGCGTCATAAAGGGTCGCGTCGATCACGTCGGGCGTGATCCCGAAACGCGCGGCCTGATTGCGGTCGATCGACAGCGTCAGCGTGGTGCCCGACGTCTGCTGGTCGGACGCGACGTCGCGAAGCTCGGGCATCTCCTTCATCTTCGCGAGCAGCTTCGGGGCCCATGTGTTGAGCTGGTCCATGTCGGTCGACTGCAGGGTGAACTGGAACTGCGTCCGGGACGCCCGGCCGCCGACACGTACGTCCTGCGCCGACTGGAGATAGAGCCGCGCGCCCTGAACCTTCGCCGTCTGGACCTGCAGACGACGGATGACCTGGTCGGCCGAGTCGGTGCGTTCATCCCGCGGCTTCAACGTAATGTACATCGTGCCGTCGTTGAGCGTATTTCCGCTTCCGCCCATCCGCATCGCCATGTGGTCGATCGCAGGGTCCTTCAGCACGATCGCGCCGATCTCCTGCATGTGCTTGGCCATGTCGGCGATCGACACGTCCTGCGACGTTTCGACGATTCCGGTGATCAGCCCGGTATCCTGTTGCGGAAAGAACCCCTTCGGGATGATCACGAACAGATAGACCGTCAGCGCGATCGTCGCAAAGAACACCATCAAGGTGGCGAAGCGGAAGCGCAGCACGAGGTCGAGGCCGCGCGCGTAGCCGTCCACGAGGCCCTGGAACATCCGCTCGCTGAGCATATAGAGCCTGCCGTGATGCTCCTCGTCGTGCGATTTGAGGAAGCGCGACGCCATCATCGGCGTCAACGTCAGCGATACCAGGGCCGACACGGCGATCGTCATCGCGAGCGTCACCGAAAATTCGCGGAACAGGCGGCCGATAATCCCGCTCATGAGCAATAGCGGAATCAAGACCGCGATCAGCGAAACGGAGATCGAGATGATCGTGAAGCCGATTTCGCTGGCGCCTTTGAGCGCGGCGGCCATCGGCGTCTCGCCCTCCTCGATGTAGCGGGTGATGTTCTCCAGCATCACGATGGCATCGTCGACCACGAAGCCGACCGCGATGGTGAGCGCCATCAGTGACAGATTATCGAGGCTGTAGCCGGCTATCCACATCAGCGCGCAGGCGCCCAGCAACGCAAGCGGCACCGTGATCGACGGAATAATGGTGGCCCAGACGCTGCGCAGGAAGACGAAGATCACCATCACGACGAGGCCGATCGTCAGCAGCAGCGTGAACTGCACGTCCTTCACCGCCGCGCGGATCGTCTGCGTGCGGTCCGACAGCACCGAGACCTTGATGGCCGGCGAGATGCCGGCCTGCAGGTGCGGCAGCTGTTTCATGACGCTGTCGACGGTATCGATGACGTTGGCGCCGGGCTGCTTGAAGATGACCAGGAACACCCCGGGCTTGCCGTCGACCCAGCCGTACTGGGTATTGTCCAGCGGCGCACTGACGGCATGGCCGATGTCGCCGACACGGACGGGACTGCCGTTCCGATAGGCGATGACGATGTCGTTCCAGGCCTCGGCCTTGGTGAACTGGTCGTTGGCATAGACGGTGTAGGTGCGGGTGTCGCCGTTGAGGGTTCCCTTGGGATTGTTGACGGTGATCACCGAGAGCGGGGTGCGCACGTCCTCCAGCGACAGGCCCTTGGCGACCAGCTTGGCGGGATCGATCTGGACACGGATCGACGGCGCCTGCTGTCCACCGACACTGACTTGGCCGACACCGCTGATATGGCTGATCGCCTGCGCGAGCTTGGTGTAGGTCTCGTCGGACACCTGCGTCATCGGCAGCGTCGTCGAGGTGGCGCCAAGCGTGAGAATGGGCGAGTCGGCCGGATTGACCTTTCTGTAGGTCGGCGGGGTCGGCATGTTCTTGGGCAATTGCCCGCTCGCCGCATTGATGGCTGCGAGCACGTCGGAGCCGGCGCCATCGATGTTGCGCGAGAGATCGAACTGCAGAACGATCTGGGTCGAGCTGGTCTGGCTCTGCGACGTCATCTCCGAGACGCCGGGAATGAGCGCAAATTGCGATTCGAGCGGTTGCGCCACCGAAGAAGCCATCGTTTCCGGATCCGCGCCGGGAAGGTTGGCGGAGACCTGGATGGTGGGGAAGTCGACTTCCGGCAGCGGCGCCACCGGCAATTGCGGATAGGCGATGATCCCGACGAAGACGATGCCGACCATCAGCAGCGACGTCGCGATGGGGAGGCGAATGAAGGGAGCCGAGATACCGCCAGCCATGTCAGTCAGCCGATCCGGTCTTGGTTCCGCTCTTGGTTCCGCTCGTGGCCGGAGTGGCAGTGGCGCTTGCATCCGCCATCGGCGCAGCCGCAGGCGCTTCCTCGACCAACGCGCCATCGAACAGGCGTGACTGTCCGGCCACCACGATCCTGTCTCCGACGTTCAGCCCTTCGGAGACCACGGCATTTGCATCGCCGCTCTGACTGACCTTGATCGGCCTCGCGCTGACCTTGCCATTGTCGCCGATCACGTAGGCGAACAGACCCGACGGCCCGTGCTGCACGCCATCCTGCGGCACGACGATGACGTCCTTGCGCGTATCGATCAGCATCCGCGTGGTGACCGACAGGCCGGGCCACAGCGCATTGTCCTTGTTGTCGAAGCGCGCTTTCAGGCTGATGGTCCCGGTGGCCTGGTTGACCGAATTGTCCATGACCACGAGCCTGCCTTGCGACAGTGTCCTGGTTCCGTCCGAGGTCAGCGCCTCGACGGGCACCTCACCGGCGTCAAAGGCCTTGTCGATGGCCTGCAATTGCTCTTCAGGCTCCGTGAACTGCACGGCGATCGGCTGCAGCTGGGCGATGGTGACGATCCCCGTCGTATCCGCGGCATGCACGATGTTGCCGGGGTCAACCAGCCGGAAACCCGTTCGTCCGCTGATCGGCGCCTTGATCGAGGTGTAGCCGAGATTGGTCTGCGCATTGTCGATGGCGGCCTCGTCGCCCTTCACCTGCGCGATCATCTGATCGACCAGGGCCTGCTGGGTATCGAGATTTTGCTGGGTCTCGAATTGCTGTTTCGCGAGCTTCTGAAATCGCTCCAGGTTCAACCGGTCGTTCCTCAGATTGGCCTCGTCCTGGGCCTTCTTCGCCACCGCCTGCTCGAGAGCCGCGGTAAAGGGGCGTTGATCGATCTCCAGAAGCGGATCGCCCTCCTTCACCATCTGCCCCTGTTTGAAGAACACCTTGATGATCTGACCGTCGACGCGGCTCTTGACCGTGACCGTCTTGAACGGCGAGACGACTCCGAGACCGTAGGCGCGTACGGGAAAGTCGGCCTTCTTCACCACGAACGAGGTGACGGGAATCTTCGCCGCAGCCTGACTGGCAGCGCTTTGGGCGGCCGCTGCGGCTGGCTTGACGCCCCCGAGGAGCTCATACCAAACGCCATAGGCCACCGCGGCTATTGCAAGGATTCCAAACAGCGCAACGCTGAGCTTCGGTCGCGTTGACAAATTGATGGCCCTCTAACTGTTTGTACCTGCCTTCAGATAAACCGACTGATTGCAGGTGAAACCGCCGCCTCGGATTGGAAGTATCGCGGACAAAATCCCAGCGTCAAAATGACGATCGCGTGCGAAAATCTGTACAAATTTTCATGTTCGCTCGCTGCAAAACGCAGTCGCGCAATCAAAGCGTCCAACGAAGGACAGGCAGAAACAAACAGAAACGAAATGGAAAGACGCGAGAGATCACCGCGGCATCACGCTGAATTGCGCCGGTGCTCGCGAATTTCAGGATCGCTCGCCTCAAGTCAGGCCTTATCATTGAAGTTCAGCAAGCGCTGCTTGATGGGAACGAGGCGCGAGATGAAGGCTGATCAACCGAACTTCCGGGGAAATGTCGTACCGTTTCGGACGCGATCGGGAAGCGGCAGAGATCCGGTTGATCATGCACGGTCCGGCAACATCTTGCGCATGCTCGACCTCTCGAAGTTCGAACACCATCGCCCCGCTGTCGAGAACCGCCCCAGCATGCGTTCCAACATCGCGGCAATGGTTCTGCTCGGACTTCTCGTATTCATCGCGACAGAGGACTTTTCCAGGCTCGAGCAATCGAACCTTTGCTTCGATAAATCGGAATGCAGGAATTGAACAGCGCTCGTCATCAACTGACGGCGTAACGACGAATCGCAGTTTCAGCGGCATCGACGCGGGGCCTGGCTCGATCATCGGCTCTCCGGAAGACACAAAGCATCACACACCGGATCGGCCCTCCCCCATTGGCACCGTCCCGCCAATCGTGTAACCCGGCCGAAACCCTCGCCGGGACGGGACGCTGATGAGTGCGGTTGCCACTGATAACGCGGGAGATGGCACCCGCGCGCTGATCTTTGCGCTGCTTGCGCTCGCCTGCGGGCACATGCTCTCGACCTTGCTGCGCACGATTCCCGCCGTCAGCCTCGACCTGATGGCGGCGGATTTCCACATCGAGCCGCAGGCGCTGGCGAGCCTCACCTCGGTCTATCCCTTTGCCTTTGCCGCCGCGCAGATTCCGGTCGGCGCGGCCATGGATCGCTTCGGCGTGCGGCCGGTGTCGCTGAGCCTGCTTATGGGAACCGTGATCGGCGCCATCGCGTCGGGATTCGCGACGGGGCCCGAAAGCTTCGCGGTCGGGCAGGTGATGCTCGGCATCGCGACATCAGGCATGCTGATGTGCCCGATGACGCTGGCGGCCAAGCAATTGTCGGCGGCGCGGTTCGGGCTGTGGTCCGGCGCGATCCTCTCGATCGGCAATATCGGCATGCTGCTGTCGTCGAGCCCGCTCGCTTTCGTGGTCGATCATTACGGCTGGCGCGCCGGGTTCTGGATCTCGGCGCTCGGCGGCGTCCTCGTCGCGCTCGCGGTGTTCTTGCTGGTGCCGAGGCAGCCGGCCGAGCACAAGGACGAGTCCTCGCCGCTGTCGCAGATGATCGAGGTGCTCAGGCTCGGACTCTCGCGCCCCCTGCGTGGCCTGATCGCGCTGGCGCTGGTGTCGCTCGCGACCTCGCTGGTGCTGCGCGGCCTGTGGGGCGGACCTTGGCTGATGGAGATCAAGGGACTGACGCGGGTCGAGGCCGGCAACCAGCTCGGCGCGTTCACGCTGGCGATGATCGCAGGTCCCCTGTGCATCGGCATGATCGACCGCAGGCTCAGTCGCCGCCGCGAGCTGGTGGCGGGCACGCATATGGTCGGCGCGCTGCTGCTGGCGCTGATGGCGCTGGGGGCGCCGCATTATGCGGTCTCGATGCTCTTCGGCGTGCCCGTGATGCCGCCGCAATATGATCTCGTGCTGTTCGTGCTCATCGGCCTTGCGACCTCCGCCCAGCCGCTGCTGTTCGGCATGTCGCGGCAGCTGGTCGATGCGCAAACCGCGGGCAAGGCGCTCGCGGCGATCAACCTCGCCTTCTTCCTTGGCGCCGCCCTGATGCAGTCGATGACGGGCGCGGTGGCGGCGTTCGCGGGGCTGCCGGCGGTGCTGCTGTTCATGGCGGCGGCGCTACTTCTGGGCGCGCTGTTCTTCCTGGCCTATACGCGCACTGCGTGAAGCAGCCTCGTACAACAGCGTGGCGCAGGGGATGCTCCCGATTCTTCCTGTCGCGCCAGCCTCTGTGAAAAGTCGCAACCTGCAGTGGCCGTTATTTCCACTGTGACCCGGTGGTTACAGCCGCCGCATGACTCGCCGGATATTGTGACCGGATCGCGAAGTCGGACAACTCACCAGATGAAGTCGCTGGCCTGTGCGATGCCGACACGCACGATGCGCCTCAGGCGCCATTGCCGTTAGTTGAAGGAAGATCCTCGCATGACCACCAAAACCCTTTTCAGCGCCATTGCGCTGGCCGTTTCGACGTTGACCTCGGCCATGGCGGCGGACGTGTCGATGCCGTACAAGGCGGCGCCCGCGGCCCCGGCCTTCTCCTGGACAGGTTGCTATGTCGGCGGCAATGGCGGCGGCGGCCGCGGGGTCAACGAGCAGCAGCCCATCGTCGGGCAAGCATTCACCGCCAATCACAACAGCGGCTGGCTCGCCGGTGTGCAGGGCGGCTGCGACTATCAGGTCGGCTCCCTGGTGGTCGGCCTCGAAGGCCAGTTCGATTGGGCCGACATGAAGGACACCAGCACGACACTGATTCCGGGCGGCGCCGCCGGCTTCCTGCTGACGACCCAGCTCGATCGCGTCGCCACCGCGACCGGCCGCATCGGCTACGCCTTCGATCGCGTGCTGTTTTACGCCAAGGGCGGCGCCGCCTTCGCCCGCTTCAATTATCAGATGACGCAGACCGATTTCGCCGCCTTCTCGGTTGATTTCAAGGGGTCGCGCGATGTGACGGGATTCGTCGTCGGCGCCGGCCTCGAATATGCGCTGCTGCCAAACCTGTCGTTGAAGGCCGAATACAATTATTTCGACTTTGGAACGAACGGCTACACCCTGAACTGCACCAGCAGTCCCGGATGTGCTACTCCCTTCTTCCCGGCCACCGTCCGGCAGAACATGCAAACCGTCATGCTGGGCGTGAATTGGCGATTCAATTCTGCCCTCACCCCGCTCGTCGCGCGATACTGATTTTTGTGCCGAAAGCGTCGGCGGCGCGTCGTGTTCGGCGCGCCGCCGCATGCAGCCGCCGTGGCTTTGATGCGGTCTGCCCCGCCCTAAAACTCACCGGACTGTCCGAGAGGCCTTGCGAAACACGGCGCAGCGAAGGATGCTGACGCGTACCGTGCATCAAAGGACCATCTCATGCCTGTCGATACCAAAGCCGCCACCGACCGCCTCATGCGCTTCCTCTCCGTCGAGGGCGTCACCGGACAGGAGGCGGCGATCGGGCGTGAGCTCACCGCCGCGCTGAAGGAAAGCGGCGTGCCGGCCAAGGCGATCCGGCTCGACGACGCCAACACCCGCATTCCCGTGCCGACCGAGACCGGCAACCTCATCGTCGACCTGCCCGGCCGCGGCGCGCTGCACAACCAGCCGCGCATCATGTTCATGACCCACATGGACACCGTGCCGCTGTGTGCCGGCGCCAAGCCGAAGAAATCCGGCCGCAAGATCGTCAACGAGGCCAAGACCGCGCTCGGCGGCGACAACCGCTGCGGCTGCGGCGTGCTGGTGACGCTGGCCGCCGAGCTCGCCAAGCAGAAGCTCGATCATCCCCCGATCACGCTGCTGTTCTGCGTGCGCGAGGAGAGCGGGCTCTACGGCGCACGCCACGTCAAGCTGGGCGAGCTCGGCTCGCCGGCGATGGCCTTCAACTATGACGGCGGCTCGGCCTCCAACGTCATCATCGGCGCCGTCGGCGCGGACCGCTGGAATGTCGAGATCTTCGGCCGCGCCTCGCATGCCGGCGTCGCACCCGAGCGCGGCATCTCCTCGACCATGATCATGGCGCTCGCGCTTGCAGACGTGAAGGCCGGCGGCTGGTTCGGCAAGGTCGTGAAGGGCAAGAGCCAAGGCACCAGCAATGTCGGCCCCGTCACCGGCGGCGAGGGCCGCCCGGCGGGCGATGCCACCAACGTCGTCACCGACTACGTCCATGTGCGCGGCGAGAGCCGCAGCCACGACGGCAAATTCTTCAAGGAGATCACCAAGGCCTACAAGGCCGCGTTCGAGAAGGCCGCCAAGAAGGTGACGAACGCGCAAGGCAAATCCGGCAAGGTCAAGTTCAAGGCCGAGACCGACTATTTTCCGTTCCGCATGAAGGACAATCAGCCCGTCATCAAGCGCGCGATCGAGGCGGTGTCCGCGGTCGGCGGCACCCCGAACGTCCGCACCGCCAATGGCGGCCTGGATGCCAACTGGATGGTCCGCCACGGTGTTCCCACCGTGACCTTCGGCGCCGGTCAGAACGAAGCGCACACGATCGACGAGTGGATCAATCTCGACGAATACGATCGCGCCTGCGCGCTGGCCGTGCAGCTTGCGACGATGCGGTGAGGCGCGTTGCGCGTGAGCTCAGAGAGATCATTTGTCGCCAATGACGGCACCGTCATTGGATATCGGCAACTGGGCTCAGGCCCCGGACTGGTGCTGCTCCATGGCGCGCTGCAGAGCGCAGCGAGCTTTACTGACCTTGGCGCAGCGCTGGCCGACCGCTTCACCGTTCTGATCCCGGACCGGCGCGGTCGAGGTCTGAGCGGACCGTTCCGGCCCGACCACTGCATGGCGACCGAGATCGATGATCTCGGCCGGCTTCTCGCCGAGACGGGCGCACGCAATGTGTTTGCATTGAGCGCCGGGGCCTTGGTTGCCATGCACACCGCGCTCGCCAATCCGGCGATCGCGCGCCTCTCGCTTTACGAGCCGCCGCTCGAATTCGGCGGGGTCCAGCCGCGCTACTGGGCCGCTGGCTATGAGGCGGCCCTGGCGAAGGGGGATCTGCCGGGCGCCCTTGTTGCCGTGCTCAAAGGCACCGGCGACAACGAGATCATGACAAGGCTCCCTGCGCCTGTCCTTAAATCGTTCTTCGCCATGATGATGCGGCTCCGTCCCAACGCGGCCGTTGGCAACGGGCCGCCTCTGGCCACGCTCATCCCCACAGTCCACTACGACATCGAGCTGATTGCGGAGAAAGCCGGCGATCTTGACCGCTTCAGGAGCTTGAGCACGGAAACGCTGCTGCTTGGCGGCGATCGGAGCCAGGGCTATCTCGCCACCGCTCTCGATGCTCTCGCCGCGATCCTGCCGAACGCGACGCGCGTTGAATTCAAGGGCGCCGGACACATCGCGGCAGACAACGAAGGCGACCCGATTCGCGTTGCGGCGGAGCTGCGTCGTTTCTTCGCATGAAGTCGTCCGCAGGATGGGGAGAGCGCAGCGAAACCCATCGCCGCGGTCACGAAGATGATGGGTTTCGCTGCGCTCTACCCATCCTACAGAACTGCCCTGCATCGCCCGCGGTTGCCCGCCGATGCCTGCCGGCCTAGCCTGCAAGGAAAAGCAGGAAGGAAACATGGCACGCATCTCGACAATCGAGACCGGGTTCTACCGGATCCCCCTCCCCGTCACGCTGTCGGACTCAACGCATGGCGAGATCGCGGCGTTCGAGCTGATCACCTGCCGCATCCGCGATGCCGACGGCGCCGAAGGCGTCGGCTACACCTACACGGTCGGGCGCAATGGCGGGGCGACTGCGGACATCCTCAAACGCGAGATTCCGCCGCTCGTGGAGGGACGCGAGGCCGACGACACCGAGGCGATCTGGCATCACGTCTGGTGGGGCCTGCATTATGGCGGGCGCGGCGGACCGGCGGTCTTGGCGCTGTCCGCGCTCGACATCGCGTTGTGGGACCTGAAGGCGCGGCGCGCGAAATTGCCGCTGTTCCGCCTGCTCGGCGGCTTCGATGCGCACGTGCCTTGCTATGCCGGCGGCATCGACCTCGATCTCTCCGTCGAGGCGCTGCTCGCGCAGACCGACGGCAATCTCGCCAAGGGCTTTTGCGCCATCAAAATGAAGGTCGGCCGGCCCGATCTCAAATCCGACGTCGCGCGCGTCGCGGCCATGCGCAAACATCTCGGCGACGGCTTTCCGCTGATGGCGGACGCCAACATGAAATGGACGGTGGAGGACGCGATCCGCGCCGCCCGCGCATTCGTCCCCTACGACCTCACCTGGCTCGAGGAGCCTGTTATCCCCGACGACGTCGCGGGCCATGCCCGCATCATGCAGGCCGGCGGCGTGCCGATCGCGGCCGGCGAGAATTTGCGCTCGCTGTGGGAGTTCAAGAACTACATCGTCGCCGGCGCGGTATCCTACCCCGAGCCTGACGTCACCAATTGCGGCGGCGTGAGTGCGTTCATGAAGATCGCGCGGCTCGCGGAGGCGTTCAATCTCCCGGTCACCAGCCACGGCGCGCACGACATCACGGTGCATTTGCTCGCGGCCTGCCCGAACCGCTCGTATCTGGAAGCGCATGGTTTCGGGCTGGACAAGTATATCGAGCACCCGCTGGTGCTCGCGGACGGCAAGGCGCTGGCGCCGGACCGGCCGGGCCATGGCATCAGCTTCGACTGGAAGGGACTGGCGAAGCTCTCGCCGTAGGGCAATCCGTCATGGCCGAAGCAAGACGTGGATGGCCGGGTCATAGGCGAGCGGAAGCGACGCCGTCCTTCGGACCGCTATGGCGAGCGGAAGCGACGCCGTCCTTCGGACGGCTATGCCCGGCCATGACGATGTTGCTGCACGCGAGACACTCGCAGGCGCTTGACGGGTCGGCTCAATATTCGGCTATGCTGGCATTAGCCGGCCCTCCTTACGAAAGATCCCCGCCTTGCCCCCCGAGCTGCACCAGAAACTGACCCAGTGGCGCCGGCATCTGCATGCGCACCCGGAACTGGGCCTCCACGAGAAGGCCACCTCGGCCTTCGTGCAGGAGAAGCTCACCGAGCTCGGCATTCCCTTCGAAGCGGGCATCGGGGGCCACGGCGTGGTTGCGACGCTGACGCGAGGGTCGGCGCAGGGCCGCGTCGGCCTGCGCGCCGACATGGATGCGCTGCCGATCACCGAGGACACCGGCCTGCCCTACGCCTCGACGACATCAGGCGTGATGCATGCCTGCGGTCATGACGGGCACACCGCCTCGCTGCTCGGCGCGGCCGCGCTGCTGGTGGCCGACACCAGCTGGAGCGGCACCGTCGACTTCATCTTCCAGCCGGCCGAGGAAGGACTTGGCGGCGCGCGCGCGATGGTCGGCGCGGGCCTGTTCGACCGCTTTCCGATGACGCGGGTGTTCGGCTTCCACAACTGGCCGGGGCTCGCAGCCGGCACCATCGCGGTCCATGACGGCGTCGTGATGGCCTCCGGCGGCCGCGTCAGCATCACCATCGACGGCCATGCCGGACATGCCGGCATGCCGCATCTGACCCGCGATCCCGTGATGGCGGCGGGACACCTGATCGTGGCGCTGCAATCGGTCGTGTCGCGCAGCATCGATCCGCTCGACACCGCCGTGCTCTCGCTGTGCACGCTCGAAGGCGGCACGGCGCGCAACCAGATCGCAGGACGCGTCACCATCGGCGGCACGCTGCGGTATCATCGCGACGCGGTGAAGGACGTCATCCTGGCGCGGATCGGAGAGGTCTGCGCAGGCATTGCAACGACCTTCGGCGTCAAGGTCACGCCCGAAATCGTCATGGGCGTCGGCGTGGTGGTCAACACGCCGGCCGAGGCGGGCCTGGCGCGCCTCGCCGCGGAGAGGGTGCAGACCGAGGTGCGACGCGATCTCGCGCCGAGCATGGCCGGCGAGGATTTTGCCTTCTTTCTCAAGCAGTGCCCCGGCGCCTTCGCCTGGATCGGCAACGGTGAATTGCGCGACGGCGCCGAGCTGCACGGCCCGCGCTACGATTTCAACGACGCGATTTTGCCGGTCGCCTCGAGCTGGATGGCCGAGGTCGCCAAGGTGGCGCTGAAGTCGAACTGACCCCGGAACGGCAGGGCCTCGGATTCCCTGCGCATGACGTCGGCCGTGCGCCGACCGTCCCGCCGCACTGTCCCACCGACACTTTTTCTTTGGCCTGCAACCCTTTGAACATGCAGCGGCGATGACTGCCCGACCGGGCGCGTTGCAGCACCGCACCGCTGCGCGCGCTTGACGCGGGACGTGCGGGCAGGAATAATGAAATTAAAGAACAATTGTTCGCATTCCGAACAATATGCAGCGGGATCAAGCGGGCTCACAACACCGCATCCGCGCCACCAGAGGAAACGTCATCGATGCAAGCCATCCTCAATGGCGACAGCACGCTCATCGTCGCGATGATCGTCGCCTACATCGCCTTCACGTCCTGGCTCACGTTCAGGCTGCGCAGCAGGACCAGCGATCAGTTCATGACGGGCGCACGCGCGATGCCGGCGGTGGTCGTCGGCGTGCTGATGATGTCCGAATTCGTCGGCGCCAAATCGACCGTCGGCACGGCGCAGGAAGCGTTTCAGTCGGGCATAGCGGCGGGGTGGGCCGTGCTCGGCGCCTCGATCGGCTTCCTGCTGTTCGGGTTCCTGATGGTGAAGAAGCTCTACAGTTCCGGCGAATACACCATCTCGGCGGCGATCGCGCAGAAATACGGCAAGTCGACCATGCTCACGGTGTCGGTGATCATGATCTACGCGCTGCTGCTCGTGAACGTCGGCAACTATGTGAGCGGCGCGGCCGCAATCGCCACCGCACTGCATGTCAGCATGCCTGTTGCGATGTGCATCATCGCCGTGGTCAGCACCTTCTACTACGTGTTCGGCGGGCTGAATGGCGTCGCCTGGGTGACGATCCTGCACAGCGCCATCAAGGTCGTCGGTATCGTCATCATATTCTCGGTTGCGATGTCGCTGACCGGCGGCATCGCGCCGATCCAGGCCAAGCTGCCCGCCTATTACTTCAGCTGGGACGGCAAGATCGGCTTTGCGACCATCTTCGCCTGGACCTTTGGCACCGTCGGCGCGATCTTCTCGACCCAGTTCATCGTGCAGGCGATCTCATCGACGCCGAGCGCCGATGACGCGCGCAGGGCCACCTTCTATGCGGCGGCGTTCTGCCTGCCGCTCGGATTCCTGCTCGCCTTGATCGGCGTCTCCGCGAAATTCCTCTATCCCGACATGAACAGCCTCTACGCGCTGCCGGTGTTTTTGGAGAAGATGCCGCCGCTGGCCTCGGCTTTCGTGACGACCTCGCTCGTCGCCTCGATCTTCGTCAGCGTCTGCACGGTTGCGCTCGCGATCGCCTCGCTGGTGGTCCGCGACTTCTACGTCCCCTACTGGAAGCCAACGCCGGAGCGGGAGCTGAAGATGACCCGCCTGTTCTCGGTGGCGATCGGCATCGCGCCGCTGGTCTTCGTCTTCTTCATCCCGGAAATCCTCAAGCTGTCGTTCTTCACGCGCGCGCTGCGCCTGTCGATCACTATCATCGCGATGATGGGGTTCTATTTGCCGCTGTTTGCCAGCAACCGCGGCGCCACCGCGGGCCTGATCGGCGCGGCGATCTCGACGACGGCCTGGTACATGCTCGGAAACCCCTTCGGCATCGACAACATGTATGTCGCGGCCGCGACGCCGCTGGTGGTGATGGCGGTCGAGCGCCTGGTGATGGGCCGCGCTCCGGCCGCCGCCACGACGCCGCAGCCAAATGCATTGATGGAAAGGACTTCGACATGATCATCGATACCGGGATCGTGACCACCGACATCGGGACCGCCGCCGATGGCGTCGTTCGCCCGGCCGCCGGCGATCCCGACCGGTCCGACGCTTTCATTCCCTCGCCTTGCGTGCAGAACCACGCCGCCAATCTGATGCCGCTCGCGAACGGCGATCTGGCCTGCGTCTGGTTCGGCGGCACGCAGGAGGGCATGTCGGACATCTCGGTCTATTTTTCGCGCCTGCCCCGCGGCGCGACGCAGTGGTCTCCCGCCGAAAAGCTGTCCGACGACAACGGACGTTCGGAGCAGAACCCGGTGCTGTTTCCCGCACCTGACGGCACGCTGTGGCTGATGTGGACGGCGCAGCTGGCGGGAAACCAGGACACCGCGCTGATCCGCCGCCGCCTCTCCCGCGACAACGGCAAGAACTGGGGCCCGATCGAGACGCTGTTTCCCGAGCAGCGCGGCCGCGGCACCTTCATCCGGCAGCCGATCGTCGTGCTCGACAATGGCGACTGGCTGCTGCCCGTGTTCTATTGCCACAGCACCCCGGGTCGGAAATGGAACGGCGACGAGGACACCAGCGCGGTGAAGATCTCGTCCGATTCCGGCGCGACCTGGCGCGACATCGACGTCCCCGGCAGCCGCGGCTGCGTGCATATGTGCATCGCGCGGCTCGACGACGGCTCGCTGATCGCCCTTTACCGCAGCCGCTGGGCAGACAACATCTATCAGAGCCGGTCCACCGATCACGGCCGCACCTGGTCGGCGCCGGTCCAGACCGTGCTGCCCAACAACAACTCCTCGATCCAGGTCACGCGACTTGGCAACGGTCATCTCGCGCTGGTCTTCAACGATTCCAGCGCCAGGGATGCGACCGGGCGCCGCCTCTCGCTCTATGACGAGATCGAGGACGATTTGCCGCCCGTGCTCGCCGGCGACGGCAAAAGAACGGATGAACGCACCGCGTTCTGGGGCGCGCCGCGGGCGCCGATGACGCTGGCCGTCTCCGCCGACGGCGGGCGGACGTGGAGCAAACGCAACGTCGAGACCGGTGACGGCTATTGCATGACCAACAATTCACGCGATCAGACCAATCGCGAACTGTCCTATCCTTCGGTCAAGGAGACCGCCGACGGAGCGATCCACATGGCCTTCACCTTCCATCGCCGCGCGATCAAATATGTGCGCGTGACCGAGCCATGGGTGAAACGCGCCATCCGGGACTGAGAGCATGGACAAGAGCCCGCACGCGCTCGTCACGGGCGCCAGCTCAGGGATCGGCGCTGCGATCGTCGAACGGCTGCTGCGCGATGGCTGGCGCGTCACCGGCATCAGCCGCCGTCCCGCGCCATTCAACCATCCGGCCTTCGATCACCTCTCGCTCGATCTCGGAGAGGTCGATAACATTGCGAACGCCGTCGCAGGCATCGCGCCGACCGCACTGGTTCACGCGGCCGGCATGCTCAAGGTCGGCGAGCTCGGATCGCTCGACCATGACGACGGCACCGCGATGTGGCGACTGCATGTCGATGTCGCCGAGCGTCTCGCCAACGCGCTGGCGCCGCGCTTGCCGAAAGGAGGACGCATCATCCTCATCGGCAGCCGCACCGCCTCGGGCGCGGCCGGCCGCGGTCAATATGCCGCGACCAAAGCGGCGCTGGTGGCGCTCGCGCGATCCTGGGCCATCGAGCTCGCGCCGCGCGGCGTCACGGTCAACGTCGTTGCGCCCGCCGCAACCGAGACGCCGATGCTGAAAGACCCGACCCGCGCCAATGTCGCACCAAAACTGCCCCCGATCGGCCGCTTCATTCGCCCGGAGGAAGTCGCGCACGCAGTGGCGTTCCTGCTTTCGCCGGAGGCTGCGGCCATCACCGGACAGCAGCTCGTCATCTGCGGCGGCAGCTCGCTCTAGGCGCACGGCCGCAATCACGGTCGACCCGCAATTGCGCGAGGGACAGCCCTCGCGCGGCGGTTACCCTCACATCATCGAGATGGCAACGGCCGCCATCAGCGCGTGGCCGCGATCCTTGCGCGGAAGCTCGCCTGCCCCTGCATGATCTTGTCGAGCAGTGCATCGAGCGCCCAGAAGCGCTCACGGATGTCGAAATCGATGGTCCGGCTGTGGGCGCAGGCGAACGTGCCGAGCCTCTGATGGTACAGCTTCGCCAGCTTGGGATATCCCATCGGCTCGGCCATCGCCGCGAGCGCGAGATAGACGGAGAGATCGTCCGCCAGCGCCGGATGCCGCGCGCTGTCGGTCAACAGCCATTTGTAGAGATCGGGATGGAAGTTCGTGAACACGCCGGTGAAGCCGGCGGATCCGCTTCTGATGGCGTCGAAGGCGATCGCCGCATTGGCATTGACGATGGCGAGCGAGGAATTTTTCGTCAGCGCCACGCGACGCTTCACGGTCTCGAGGTCGCAGGACACGTCCTTGAGGATCGCGAAGCGCCCGCTCTCGGCGCAGAACGCCAGCTCGTCGTCGGACATGAGCCGCCGGAACGGCGCGGGACATTCGTAGAGGCCGAGCGGAAGATCGGCGGGCAGCGCGTCGAGCAGATGGCGCAGATTGTCCATGAAGACCGTGCCGCCCTGCCCCTTCGGATCGAACCGGTTCGTCACCAGCACCAGTCCGTCCACGCCGGTCGCGGCGATGGAGGTCAGCTCGGTCACTTGATCGTCGCGGGATTCACTGACGTGGCCTGACGCGATGACGGGCACCCGGCCCGCCGCCTGCCGCACGACGAAGCGCGCCAGCGCGACGCGCTCCTCCAGGCTCAAAAACTGCATCTCGCTCGACTGGGCCACGGCGAACAGCGCATCCGCGCCATTGGCGATGTACCATTCGACGAGGTTTTCGAGGCCCGCATAGTCGATCGCGTCGGCTTCAGTGAACGGCGTCAGCATCACCGGAATGATGCCCTTGATGGTTGCGGTCACAAATCGGCTCCCAAGACGTTGAATTCGGTGACAGGCAGGAGCCTGCCGCTCACGCGTCTTGCAACGCGTGAGCGTAGCTGTTCGGGCTGGCGGTCAGTTGCCGGCTACTTCCTTAATGCGCGCGATCATGTCGTCGACGGCCTTGTCGACCGGCACCTTGTTGGTGACGATGGCGTTCACGGCCTTCATCCAGACGTTCTCGTTGTTCAGGGTGGTGAACTTGTAGTTCTTGCTCATCTCGTAGCCGCCGACGCCGGCGAAGAACTGGTCGCGCACGGCGCGGCGATGAACGTCGCCGTCCCAGAAGGCGGACTTCTGTGCGGCCGTCTTGACCGGGAACCAGCGGCCGAGCGCGCCTTCGACGTAGGGCTGGAGGTTCTCGTCACGCAGCAGGAACGAGACGAACTCCTTGGCGCGGTCCTTGTTCTTGGCCTGCTCGAAGATCAGGCCGACCACCACGGAGGCGCGGGTGTGGACCGGCGTACCATCCGGCTTGTTGGGCCAGACCATGGTGCGGATGCGGTCATTATAGTTCTTCTTGGCTTCGTCGCGCTGCTCGGCGGTGAGCGTCTCGTTGCCGGCGTCGTCGAGCCATTTGCCGGGGAGCGAAACCGTCGAATTGTGCGTCATGATCGTCGTCTTGTTGTGGAAGGCGACGTTGTTGTCGGGATCCTTCCAGCTCGTCGCCGATTGCGGCGTGCAGCCTTTCGCGGCGAACTCGACATAGTCCGTCATGGCGGCGACGAGGCCCGCCTTCACCTTGGGATCGTCGACCAGGAGCTTGCCGTTGTCGTCGACGAGCACGACGTTGTAGGCGTCCATGAACACCAGGAACGAGATGAAGCTGTCGGTGGCGTCGACACCCATCGGATGGCCGACGCCGTAGATGCGCTTGCCGGACGCCTTGCGCACCGCCGGTTGCGCCTTGTCACACCAGAACGACCAATAGCCCTTCCAGTCCTTCGGGATGTCGGTCTCCTTGAGACCTCCCTCCTCCAGCATGTCCTTCCAATAATGCAGATGCAGCGTCGCCTGCTTCAGCGGGAAGGCGTAATAGGCCTTCGCCTTGGTCTTGTCGTTGTACAGCATGACCGTTTCGAGCGACTGCGGAGAGAACTCGCCCTTGATCGGCGCGAGCACGGAGCCGAGATCGACCAGCTTGCCCTCGGAGGCCCACTTGCCGGCGCCCTGGAAATGGTAGGTGTCCGCATAGGTCACGTCGGGCGGACTGCCGGCATCGAGCGCCGCCACCAGCTTCGGCATCATGTCCTGCGTCGCATATTGCGACAGCTCGACCTTGACCCCGGTCTTGGCCTCGAACTTCTTGATGACGGCGAGCAGCGCGTCTTCCTCGGCCTTGTAGTAGCCCTTGTTCCACCAGACGACGAGCTTCTCCTCGGCGGCCGCGGGGCTCGCCGTTCCCATCATCGGCAAGACCAGCGAAACCGCCATCGAACAGTTTCTGGCCCACCGCAAAACGCTATTCCGCATTGTCGTTTCCTCTCCGTCTCATCCGGCGAGGGGCCCGCCGGTTGCTCTCATGGCGTTTAAAACGCAGTTATGTAAGCGCTTACATATGAGGAGTCAAGCAGCCCTTTGAGAGGGAAGCAGCCCTCTTGGCGGGACGATATGCGCGCTATCGAAGAGACGACCGCTCTCTGCGGGATCAGGCGCCCCTGGCGTGACCTGCGCTGTCGCGGATTTTCAGGACGGGCACGACTTCGCGGGACTGCGCCTGCGCTTGCCGGCCCGCGATCACGGCGAGAAGCTCGTTGGCCGCGAGGACGCCGATCTCCTGATTGTCGACCTTCATCGTCGTAAGCCCCGGAGAAAAGCGCGATGAAATCGCAAGATCATCGAAGCCGGTGATCGAAAAATCCCCGGGCGCGTCCAGGCCGCATTCCCGCGCAGCCATCAACGCACCGAGCGCCAGATTGTCGTTGCCGCAAACGATCGCGGTCGGCCGAACGTCGACGGCTTGCGTCATCAATCCGGCAAAGCTGGCCGCCCCGAACTCCAGCGTCGAGGGACCCATCATCAGATCCTGCGCGGCAATTTCCAAACCCGCGGCCGCGAGCGCTTCGCTGACGCCGCGAAGCCTGTCCTTGACGCGGTCGTTGTTGGTGTCGGGCTGGAAGATGGCGGCAAACCGGCGATGGCCGAGCGACAGCAGATGCTCCGTCATGCGGCTGAACGCGGCGCGATTGTCAAAGCCGATGCACGGATGCGGTGACAGCTTGTTGTAGGAGTACGTCACCACATAGGGAATGCCGCGCGAGTTGAGCGCATCAAAAAGCTCGGGGGGATGATTTTCACCGACCACGGCAATTGCTTCCACGCCGCGCGCAAGCATCGCTTCGGCCTGCCGCAAGCCCTCGTCCGGATCGTAGTTCGAGCAGCCGAGGAACAGCGTGAAGCCGCGTTCGCTGAAGACGGTCTGCATGCCGCCGATCTGGTGGGCGAAGATTTCATCGTCCAGGGTGGGAATGATGGCGCCGGCAATATGCGTCCGGCGCGAGGCCAGCGCCCGTCCGGCAGCATTGGGAATCCAGTTCAGCGCGCGTGCGGCGTCCTTGACCCGCTGCCTGACCTCTTCGGAAACCTTGTCGGGTTCGTTGAAGGCGCGCGAGACGGTCGCGGTCGAGACATTGGCCTTGCGGGCGACCTCCTCGAGCTTGACGCGGCCGCTGCCTCCACGCGCTCTCTTTGAACCTGCCACCATCCCCGCCACGTCGGTCGAACGCTTGATCGATCAATACCTTGCCATGGTATTGACGACCACTGGAGTCCTCAATGAAAATCTCCTGGCGTGAGGCGCGCGCGCTTCCTAGACGATCCCGCCCTGCCGAAGCGTCGCGATCGCAGCCACGTCGTAGCCAAGCTCCGTCAGGACGAGGTCGGTATGCTCGCCGAGCATCGGCGGACGCGATGCGATCTCGCCGGGCGTTTCCGACAGTCGGACGGCAGCGCGGGCGACGGGAGCGCGTTTCGGCAGGCCGGGATATTCGACCTCCTGCATGAAGCCAGCGGCGCGAATATGCGGATGGTCCAGCGCCTGTTGCGGGCTGAGGACGGGCCCGGTCGGAATCATGGCCTTGCCCAGCATATCGACCGCCTCCTGCGTGGTGCGCTCGGCGCACCAGCGCGCCATCCGCGCGCTGATGACGGGGCCGTTGTTACCGCGGCTGATATCGTCGGCAAAGCGCGGATCGTTCAGCCACTGCTCCTCCTCACCCATCAGCTTCGCCCAGCGTTTGAACAGCGGATGCCCCGTGACCTGGCACAGCACCCAGCCGTCCCTGGTGCGATAGATGTCGGCCGGCGCTGCGGTCTGGCCGAGATTGCCGGTCGGAACACGGTTGACGTTGATGACCGCCTGCTCGATCAGCGTGGCATTGGTGAAGGACAGCGCGGTGGCGAGCAGCGCGCCCTCGACGATCTGGCCGCGTCCGGATTTGCCGCGCTCGATCAGGGCTGCGAGGGTCCCGAACGCGCAATGCAGCGCGGTGCCGAAATCGACCCAATTCACCGCGGCCCGATATGGCGGGTCGCCGGCACCGGTCATGTACACCGAGCCCGACATGACTTGGCCGACACCGTCGAAGCCGACGCGGTCGGACCATGGCCCCGGCCCGCCGAACGCGGTGGCGGTCGTCAGGATGATGTCGGGCTTGATCGCCTTCAAGGAGTCGTAGTCGAGCTTCATCGCGCGCAGGGTCTGCGGCGGCAGATTGGCGACGACGACGTCCGCGGTCGCGATCAGGCGGCGCATCACCTCCTGCCCCTCCGGCTTCATCGGATCGAGGGTGATGCACTTCTTGTTGCGGTTGACCTGAAGAAACAGCGCGCCTTCGCCGCCCTCGCCGACCGGCGCCACGAAGCGGTCCTCGCTGCCGTCGCGCTTTTCCACGCGGATGACCTCGGCGCCGAATTCGGCCAGCAAGGTCGCGCAATAGGGCCCCGCGATATAGCGCCCGAAATCGAGGACGCGCACGCCCTCCAAAACTCCTCCCATCGATCCCTTCCCATATTCATATGTTCTCGCCAGATTACAGGGACTGGCCGCCACGGCAAGGCGGCAGAGGACATCATGCCCCTGCCCCCAAGATGTGATCGCCTGACTGTTTCGGCTGGCGGAAATTCTGCTCTAGTATTGCCCCGTCCGTCCCCCAGCCAGAGCACATCCATGCCGCAACAATTCGATCGATCCGCAGAAGATCTCGGCAACGCGATCCATTTCGAGCACGTCAACATCCAGGTCCCCGACCAGCGCCTCGCCACGCTGTTCTACGTGACCGGGCTTGGACTGACCCGCGATCCCTACCTGATGGTGTCCGACACCAACATGTGGATCAATGCCGGACGGAGCCAGTTTCACCTGCCGAGCGGCAGGCCGCAGGTGCTGCGCGGCCATGTCGGGCTGGTCATCGAGGGCCGCGAGGCGCTGCTGGCGCGGCTCGCGTCGGTCGCGAAGAAGCTCGAGGGCACGACGTTCGCGTTCGCCGAGCACAACGATCATGTCGAGGCGACCTGTCCGTGGGGCAACCGACTGCGCTGCTACGAACCGGACGCTGCGCGCTTCGGGCGCATCGCGCTCGGCATTCCCTATGTCGAGTTCGACGTGCCGGAAGGCACCACGAAGGCGATTTGCGCCTTCTACCCCGAGATCATGGGCATGCCCGCAAGCTTGCGAAACGGCGACGGCCAGATCGCCGCCGTGAGGACCGGCCGCGACCAGCATCTGTTATTCCGCGAGACCGATCGGCCGCAGGGCGACTACGACGGCCACCATGTGCAGATGTACATCACCGACTTCTCCGGCCCCTACCGCAAACTGCTGGCGCGCGACCTGATCTCGCGTGAGGACAATCAATACCAGTACCGCTTCTGCGACATCGTCGATCTCGACAGCGGCAGGCATCTCTTCACGGTCGAGCACGAGGTCCGCAGCGCAACCCATCCGATGTTCATGGGGCCGATGGTCAATCGCAATCCGGCGATCAACAACCGCAATTACGCGTTCGGCCACGACCATTCGCTCTGGGCGATGGGGCCGGATCAATACGAGGGATAGGGAACGGCGAACGCGCGCCCGGGGGGGGGCGCGCGGCCAAAACAACGCCCGGCCCCAACCCCCCCCCCCCCAGGAGAAACCCCCGGGGGGGGACAATTTGGGCCCCCGGCGCCGACCCGGGGGGGGGG
>NZ_JBVVPO010000004.1:69705-152779 GCF_055811795.1 Bradyrhizobium sp. MI1.7 | reverse complement strand
ACAATCCCAACCCGCCTAAAAACACCCCAAATACCGCGTGCGCCCACCACCATTCGCTCTGGGCGAGGGGGCCGTATAAATACGCGGTATCGGCACGGGCCAACGCGCGCCTGGCGGCGCGCGCGATCCATGACCTCGGCCGGCCATCAGCAGCCACGGCAGATGATCAGCCGGCGGTCGATCTCCTTGTCGAGCCGCTGCAGCTCCGCGTCTTGGGGCGAGGCTTGCGTCGACCCGGGCACGTCGCTGCGTCGCGGCTGCCGGTGACCGATGGGAGCCTGCCGGGACAGGTCCGCGAACTTCATTGCGTCCACACTGCCAGGCGAGGACATGGTCACAGGCGCGCTTGCGCCTCCGGCAGCCCTGAGGCTGGAAACCGATCCGAACAGAAACGTAGCTGCGACGACGGTCACGCCAAGTCTGATTGACATCATCATTCTCCTATCGCGGTGACGTTGCGACGATGCGCACACGATGGATAGGAGGTCCCGGCTACTCGACCATTTCGCCCGCGGTGACATCGCGTTACCATTGCAACCGCGATCGCCGATTGTCGTGCGCCAACTCTGGATTCCTGTTTTGACGCGCTTCGTTCGCGCGAGCCGGCTTCCGCTTCGCTCGAAAACGCTCTACCGCGCCACGGCGGCCCGCCTCACGCGTCGTCGCGCGGCCGACGAGGCGACGCTCCGCGCCAGGACGCCGGCGAGCTCCGCCGATATCAGCGGGTGATGAACGAGCTCGGTGATCCCTGACGTCTCCAGCGACGGCACCGCCAGCTCGCGCGTCGATGGGCTCGCCAGAATCATCGGCAAGGCCGGCGCCGCCGCGTGCAATGCCGCCGCCAGCTCGATCGAGGAGCCTCCGGGCATGTGACACACCAGCGCCGCATCGAAGCGTGCTTGCGCGGTGCGGCAGGCGGTGATCGCCTCCGCCAGCCTGGTGAACCCGACCGGCTCATACCCCAGCGCCGCGAGGATTTCCTCATGGCGCAACAGGCGACGGCGATCGGTGTCGAGCACCAGCACCGTCTCGCCCGCGCCACGGAACGCCAGATCGGGGCTGTGCTGAACCGGCACCGCCTCGTCGGGGTCGCCGGATGGCAGCCAGACGTCGAAGCGCGTGCCCGCATCCGGCTCGCTCTGCACGGCGACGGCGCCGCCATATTGCTCCGCGATCTCGCGAACGGTTGCGAGCCCGATGCCGTTGCCGTCCGGGCGCGTCGTGAAGAAGGGCTCGAAGATCCGTTCCAGCGTCGCCTCGTCCATTCCCGGCCCCGGATCGGTGACCGAAATCACGGTGAAGCGGCCGGGGCCGACCTCACTGCGTCCGATCGACAATGGCTGTTGAAGATCGCGCACCTTGATGCCGAGTTCGATGCAACCCGGCTCCGTCATCGCCTGAGCCGCATTGTTGCAAAGATTCAGGATCACCTGCTGCAACTGGGCGGGCTCGCCCATCACGGTGGCCTCTTCGGCCGACTCGTTCACCTCGAACTGGACGTGCGAAGGCAACGAAGCCGCCAGCAGCGATCTGGTTTCGTCGATCAGGGTCCTGACGCAGACACGCTCCCGCCTGCCCTCGCCGCGGCGGCCGAAGCCGAGAATCTGTTCGACCAGTTCGCGCGCCCGCTCGCCGGCACGGCGGATCTCCGCAAGGCTGCCGGCCGGCCGGCCTCCTGACCGGATTCGCGCTTCGGCGATCTCGGCATAGCCGAGAATCGCACCGACGATATTGTTGAAGTTGTGGGCGATACCGCTGGCAAAGGTGCCGAGGGTTTCCATGCGGCGTGCCTGTTGCAGGCTCGCCTGCAAGCGCTCCTTCTCGCCTTCGAGCCGCACCCGGCGGATCGCGTTGCCGATGGCGTCGAACGCCATGCGAAACAACGAGACTTCGGACCAGTATGCGAGCGCCCCGGCCGGCACGGTATCGAAGCCGAGGATTTCATCGCGATGTCCCCTGACCGCCGTCACGCACAGCCAGCCACCGACGCCGGCGTCCTCGAGCAGGTTCATCGTGTCGTCGGGATGGGCGGCCTTGACCTTGGGAATATAGACGATACCGCCTTCGCCACTGTCGAAGCGTGGCGCGAGGCTCAGCGCGCGATCCGGCCAACCCGGCTCGAATGCGATCCCGTCGCGGGACCACCGATAGGTGCTTGTCGTCGTCCCGGTCGCGCCGACGAAATAGGCGCGATCCGCACCGATGCATCCGGCGAGCTGTTGCAGCGCGGTCTCGACGTCAGCGGTGATCCTCTCGCGGCTCGAATCGATGAACCGCATCGAGATGCCGGCCATGACGTGCTCGAACGCCGCACGGCGGCGCAGCGTGACCGCGCGCCGGTGCAATAGCAATCCGAAATAGACCACGCCGCAGAGCAGCAGCAGCGACGTCATGAACTGCAACAGGCGTACCCGGCGCGCCGACGCCCGCGAGGCGAGCTGACGCCTGGTGATCAATGCCAATACGGCATCCTGCTCGCGGTTGTTCGATTCGGCGACGAGCGTCTTCACGATCGTGTCGATGTCGGGCAGAAGGTCATGCAGCATCTCCCCGTGCATCAACAACGCGCGGACCGAATCCATGTCCTGCGGCGGCGTTTGCACGAGCGCCAGCTCTTCCAATCGACCCTGGACCTGACGCGCCACGACGTCCGACGTATCGAGCGTCAGGCGCAGCATCGCTGCCGCCAATGCGGAGGCGGCCGTGACCAGCGCCCGCTGATCCGACTCAGCCAACTTGTCGCTGAACAGACCGAAATAGGCAAAGGAGTTCTGGAGCAACGCGTTGCGGCTCTTGAACCGTTCGACCAGATCCTCCTGCCGGAGGGCGCGTGCCGACAGCACATCGATGGCCCTGGTCTCTTCGGCATTGAGACCCGGCGTTTCGCGCAGCCGCGTCAGGGCGTCGTCATAGGCATCGGTCATCTGCACCAGCTTGTCATAGTTGCGCGACAGGCCGACGCGCGCGGTCAGCACTTCCCTGGTCATCGCGCGTTCGAACCGGGTGAAGTCGCCAAGCGCCTGGAGCTGACGGTCGTAACGCACCGAATTGAAGTTCAGCCCGTTCAACAACAGCCAGGTCAGCAGGGCGAGCACGCAGGTTACGCCGATCACGGCGGGGGCAAATTTCATGGGGAGCATCCGACAGTCGCGCCGCGATAGGTGCCGGTCAGACTGTTCAGAAAGGCGACGAGCGCCTTGACCTGCTTCTCCGTCAACGTGGCGTTCAATTGGGCAAAGGCCATCTTGCGAACCGCGTCATCGAGCGTCGGCGCGCTGCCGTCATGGAAATACGGCGGCGTGGTCGCGACGTTGCGCAGGCTCGGCACGCGCAGAATTTTCGGCTCGGGCGATGCGAGCGGGTGGAATATGCCGTGGCGCTGGAACAGATTGCCGCCGACATTGACGCCCTGATGGCAGGACGCGCAGCCCAGCGATTTGAACAATTGGTAGCCGCCCAGCTCGTCCTCCGACAGCGCCGCGGCGTCACCCGCCAGCCAACGATCGAACTTGCCGCCCGGCGTGACCAGCGTGCGCTGGAAGTTCGCGAGCGCGTCGACGACATCGCCGCGCTCCGGGCGGTGGCCGTAAGCCGCGAAGAAGCTCTCGCGCATGTCGGGATCGGAATTGAGCTTCTCTGCGATCTCGACCGAGCTGCTCGCCATGGTGCGCGGGCTTTCCAGCGACGCCCTGGTATCGGCCTCGATGTTGCGTAATTTTCCTTCCCAGCCGAAGCGAAAGCTGAGCGCCGCATTGAAGACGGTGAGCGTGTTGAGCGTGATCGCCGCCCCGTCGGGGCCGACATCGTGCTGCCTCGGGCTCGCGCCGTTCGTCGCGATATCGTGACACGATGCGCAACTGCGTGAATTGTCGTGCGACAGCCTGCGATCGGAGAACAGTCGTTCGCCGAGCTTGACCTTCAGCGGATTGATTGCCGGCGGTGCCGGAATGGGCGTGATGGGCTCATCCTTGCGGACCGACACGAAGGCCGGCGGCGACTGCGACGGTGCCGGAGAGACCTTCAGAGAGCACGGCACCAGTGCGCAAATCACGATCGCGCAACGTCGAAGGCCGGCACCTCGTCCGGCCCCGAGAAATCTGGCGAACTGCTGCACGCCCAGCAATGTGGGGGTGAAGCGAGAATTGTCGCGGCTGCTCAAGGAATTTTGATCGAAGCTGGATGATTTCGCGAAGGTGGCCGCCACATGCTCCGGGCGATGCTGTCAGCAATCACGGCAGTACCTCACCACCCGCTCGATGTCCGACCTGCCGGAAATCCCGAGGTCCCGCAAGGTCCGGTCATCGAACTCCATCAACGCAGCGACGGCCTTCCTGATCTCACGTTCCCGACGCCAGTACGCAGGCAGGTCCATCAGAGTCCCCAGGGTCGCGCCGAGCGACCCCAGCCGATTCCAGCTGCGCTCCAGTCGCGCATCGCGCGGCGCGGCGCGATCGAGCCTGACGATATTCCCATTATTGTCATTCCCATTGTTGTCGGCTCCATCGTTGCCGCTCTTCTCCGCGGGCTCGCGACCCGCCGAGGGCGATCGGCAATCTCTCGTGGCCTCCAGCATCGCCTGAACCGGCGCGGCTGCGGTCGGATGCAAGGCTGCACCGTAGAGGGCAAAGCCCTCCATCAGGGAGGCGAAGACCGCCCACCAGAATGTGGTGACGGGCTGATCCTGCCCGGCAGGCGGCACATCCGGAGGCGAAGCAATGTCCGGCGCGCGATGCCTCGCGGCAACCGCACCGAGACGGACCATGCCGCGACCGTCAGATCGTGCGACCCAGTTCGCCCTGTCGAGTTCCATGTGACCCGGCAAGGCAACGCGGCTCACACTGTGAGAATACTTCTCCATCGTAAATCTCCCACACGCTGTTGGTGGGAGGCAATCTGACGGCCCGCTGTTACGCCAAGGTCACCGCCATCGGCAAATTGGCTACAATTGCAATCCGCCAATTGCTTCTAGAACGGATCGACCGGCACCGCGAAGACATAGCCGACGCCGCGCTCGGTCTGAATGACGCGCGGCGCGCTCGGATCGGTCTCCAGCTTGCGCCGCAGCCGCAGCACCTGGACGTCGATGCTGCGATCGAAGATATCCTCATGGATACGGGTCGCCTGCAGCAGATGCTCGCGGGTCAGGGGACGCTGCGGCGCCTCCAGAAAGGCCAGCAGCAGCGCATATTCTCCCTTGCTCAACGGCACCGGCGCTTCGTCGGGATCGGTCAGCTTTCGGCTACGGCGTTCGAGCTTCCAGCCGCTGAAGCGATAGCCCCCGCGCTCGGGATCGCGGGCGCGCGCGGCCCGTCCCATCTCCTGCCGCCGCAACACCGCGCGGACGCGCGCCAGCAGCTCCCTCAGGGAGAACGGCTTGATGATGTAGTCGTCGGCGCCAAGCTCGAGCCCGACGATACGATCGATCTCGTCGGGACGATGGCCCGTCGTGATGATGACCGGCACGTCGGAATGCGACCGGATTTCCCTCAACAGGTCCAGACCGTCATCCTGACCAAGCCGAAGATCGAGGATGATCAGGCTCGGCTGGCTGCCATCGAGATAGTGGTTCAATTCCGATCTGTTGGAGGCCGCCCTTGTCGGGATATTGTGCTCCTCGAGATATTTGATCACCATTTGCCTTAACGTCGGATCGTCATCGACGACGACGATGTGGCCAATATCTGCAAGCATTCCATACTCTCAAAATTCGCCGTCCGCCGAGTGAGCTGTACTTAAGAATTGCGAACGTCAACGTCCGGCTGTGGTGAAATGATATTGATGTCATCCGAATTGGAATCGCTCAAAATAGAACGGGATATCCGAGGCCATCGGCACACACTGAGCCTATCTATGATGCCGTGATGACGTCGCAACAGGGTAATTCTGCGGCTAATTCCGCCGGATGTCGCATACGTGAATAATTGTGATCCCAACGCTTACTACTTTGGGGCGATAGGAAGCCTGCGGCCTGCGCTGTCGTTCAGCGACTGCGATGTGCTGCGCAGGCTGTTGCCCGCCCCCGCAGGGCGCGATCGTTTGCGGGCTTCACGGAATCATCAGGAGCCCGGCAGAGCCAACAGGTACTGGTAGATCGCGGCGAGATCGTCGTCATCCATCCGCCCGATCGGCCGCCACGGCATCTGCTCGCCGAGCCGATGCCCGTTCGGATCAACGCCTGTGCGCATGGTGTCGACGAATTGCGCAAGGCTCCAGTTCTTGACGATACCGAGGTCCGGTCCGAGCGGCGGCAATTGTCCCGGCACGCCGCCGCCGAGATCCCTGCCGTGGCATTCGCGGCAATCCTGATAGGACAGCAGGTACTTGCCATAGAGCGCCGTCGGCGCCTTCGGCGGCGCGGTGATCACGCCGGTGAAGACGGGCTTCGCATCCGGCAACAGTCCGGCGCCCAGCATCACGATGCCCAGCAGGCTGAAGCGATCCGGCGGATCCGGGGTCTGCGTACCGCTCGCGGGCAGGCTGCGGATGTAGGCGATCACCGCCTTGGTGTCGTCGTCACTGAGCCGGCCGGCATTGGTGAAGGACATGATCGCCAGCCAGCGCCCCCTCGCGTCGATCCCATTGCGAATGGCACGAAAGATCTCGGCATCGGACCAATTCTTCAAGACGCCGGCGGGCGTGAGATTGGCCGGCACGAACGAGCCGATGGGAATCGGGAGATCCTTGGCCACGTCGCCGCCGCCGGTCAGCGTCCCGGTCTGCGAGTGACATGCGGCGCAAAAGCCGTCGGCCACGGCCATGCCTCGGGCAATCTGGTCCGGTGTCGCCTCGATCTTCACATCCGGGACCGGTGCAGAACGGGCGTGTTGCCGGACGATACCGACCGCGGTCAAAGCGGCAACGCCGAACACTGAGATGGCCAGCATGGCCGTCAGCACCATGCCGCTCCACTTCGCCAGAGCAGATTTCGTCCGGGAGGCGCGAACGCCCAGCCAGGCCAGAAACGCGATGAACGCAACCATCGCAATCAGGGCGACAATATTTTCCATGCCAGTCCTCAATGAATTGGGCGCGACCGATGCCGCGCGACATCCGGATCGTCAAAAATGAATTTCGGCCGACGCCAACGCGCCAATATCTGCGAAGGTGTGCCATGCGGAGGTCTGCCGGATTAACAGCGCGGTGTTTCCGTGCCGTTTCATCGCCCGCCGCTCGCGTTACAATTGTAATCCTGTGCGAGTTATCGGCTTCCGGCGCGATGTCACCGGTTTTTGCACCGGCCTTTTTGCCCGGCCTTGGCAGCGCCACGATGCGTTGCCGCCGTAACCATTTTCGCTGCCGCCGGAAGTCTTGGCGTAACGGCGATCGCTTCAATTGCCTCTCACTCGACCGGACGCTCTGGGGCGACCGTGCATCGATCATCAAGAGGTCAACTCACATGAAGATTCTTATCGCTTCGACACCGGCGACGGGTCATCTCAATCCGATGCTGGCGATCACGCAAATCCTGCGTGGCGATGGCCACGAGATCGCTTTCCTGACGGGCACCGCCTTTCGTGCCCGCGTCGAAGCCAGCGGCGTCAAATTCTTTCCCCTTCCCGAGGACGCGGACTTTGATCCGAACGACGTCTTCTCGCGGTTCCCCGAACTCAAGACCATCCCGCCGGGACTGGAGTGGTTCCGTGTTGCTTGCGAGCGCATCTTCGTCGACGCCATTCCGGCTCAGCACCAGGGGCTGCTGCAAATCTTGCGGCAATTCCCCGCCGACATCATTGTCGCCGACGACATGCTGTTCGGTGTACTGCCGATGCTGCTCGGACCGCGCTCGCAGCGGCCTCCCATCGCGCTCTGCGGGACCTCGTTTCTGCATTGGGCGCGCGAGGACGGCGCGCCCAATTTCCTCGGTCTGCCGCCGGCAAAGAGCGGCGAGGAGCGCGATCGCTATGCGGCCATGGCGCGGGAATTTGATGCGGCAGTCGATCAGCCGGTGTCACTGCGCCTGAATCGGGCGTTGAAGTCTCTCGGGGTCGGGCCGATCGCGATGCCGATGTTCCATTCTGTGGTCGCTCTCGGGGATGCCTATCTGCAATTGTCGGTGCCAAGCTTCGAATTTCCTCGCGAGATTCCGCCCTCAGTGCATTTCGTCGGCACCCCACCGATCATCGCCAACCAGGTCCCGCCGCCCCCCTGGGCCGAAGAGCTCGACGGATCGCGCAAGATCGTTCTGGTGACGCAGGGAACGGTGGCCAATCACAATTTCAATCTGCTGGTTGCCCCGACGCTGGCGGCCCTCGCGGACGAGAAAGACATCCTGGTGATCGCGACGGCAGGCGGCCGCCCGGTTGACGCCATCCCCGGCAAGATCCCGTCGAACGCGCGCATCGCCAGCTATCTGCCGTTCGAATGGCTGCTGCCGAACGTCGACGTGCTCGTCACCAACGGCGGCTATGGCAGCGTCAACCAGGCCATGAGCTTCGGCATCCCGCTGGTCACTGCGGGGCTGACCGAAGACAAGGCCGACGTCAACGCGCGGGTCGCATGGTCCGGGGTCGGCATCAACCTCGCGACCAACGAGCCGACACCGAAGGCGCTGCGCGACGCGGTGCGGACGGTGCTCGATCAATCCCGCTTCCAGTCGCGAGCCTCGCAGATCGCGGACGAATTTGCCGGGATCGACACGCGGGCCGAAATCCTCCGGGTCATCGGCGAGCTTGTGGCCGACGAGAGCTCGCACACCGGCGCGATGGCGGCAACCCGGGGGCGGCGCGCCGAACGGCGCGCGTAATCGCCGAACGCAGCGATGGAGGGCGGGCGACCGCGCCTCCATCGCCTCATGCACATCGACCAAGCCGGAACCGGAAATCTGTCCATGCAAATCGACCCCGCATCCTTCGCCTTCACGCTGCTGCTCGGTTTTCTGGCGGCCGTGCCCTATTCCGGCATCGACATCAATCTGCCGGCGCTGGCAGCAACCGGTGCGACGCTCGACGCGAGCGCGTCGGATGTCGGGCTGACCATGAGCGCCTTCATGCTCAGCCTCGCCACCGCGCCGCTGATCTACGGACCTATCTCCGACCGCCTGGGCCGCAAGCCGATTCTGGCATTCGGCCTCGTACTGTTCGTCGCAGCAAGCCTTGCCTGCGCGAAAGCGTCCTCGCTGCCGGTTCTGTTGCTGGGCCGCTTCGTCCAGGGCATCGGCGCCGCCGCCACCGCAACGACCTTTGCCATCATTCGCGATCTCTTCGACGGCAACGCCGCGCGAGGCAAGATCGCCAACGTCATGGTCACGGTCAATGTCGCGACCGTGATCGCACCGACGGCCGGCGCCGCCCTGCTGGCGATCGCCGGCTGGCGATCGATCTATGCCGCCCAGGCGGGGATCGGTCTCATGCTGCTGGTCGTGGTGATGTTTCGCTTCGCGGAGACTGCGACGACCGACCGCGCCGGCCGCCTGGGGCTTTCTGCTGTCATCGACAGCTACCGCCAGGTGCTGACGCATCCGGTGTCGTTGCCTTTCATCCTGGTCGGCGCCGCGGGCGGCGCGACCGTGTTTGCCTACGTCACCGGCGCCTCGCTGTTCTTCGTCGGCGCCATCGGACTGCGCCCGGAGCAATATGGCCTGATCTTCAGCGCATGCTCGGGGGCCGTCATGGTCGGCGCCTTTCTCGACGGCCAGCTCGGCCGGCGCGGCGTAGAGTCGGCGCGCATGCTCACAACCGGGCTGACGCTGTCGGCCGCCGCCAGCACCGCCCTGCTCGCGATGACATTGGCCGGCTGGATGCCCACGTCACTCGTGGTCGCGCTGCTGATGGCGGTCGCACTCGGCTTCGGGTTCAGCGTGCCGAACGTGATGAGCGCGACGATGCAGCGTCTCCCGGAGATCGCGGGCGCCGTCAGCGCTGCCGCCGGAAGCATTCAGCTGACCGCCGGCGCGATATCGAGCGGACTGGTCGCACTTCGCTTCGACGGGCGGACCGCGTTGTCGATGACGGCGGTGATGGCGGCAACGTCGCTGCTCGCCCTGGTTCTCTATCTGCTGGTCGCGCGCCCCGCCGAACGCCGCCTGCCGTCGCAGACGATCGATCCCGGCGTGGCGGTCCGCAGCCCCACGAAGTCCTGAGTTGGGGTTGCGACCTGACTAGGCCAGTGAGGGATCGAACCTCCGCATGGCGGAACCAAAACCTGTTTGATTATTCGACGATTTCAATCCGCATTTGGAACAAGCGGCGTGGCGCGCCCCGCCCTTATTCTCGCCGCCATCATCATTCAGGAACGCGCGCAGGGGGCGGGCTCCTCCAGGGGGCAGTTCCCAAAGGTTCTGCGTGATCATCCGACGTTTAGTGCAACACGAAGTGATTGCGTCCCGCCGTGCGCTCCTTGGCGGGCTTGCGTCCTCAGCCTGCGTTGTCGCGCTGGGCGGATGCGCCAGCCTGGGTGCTACCGGCGCACGCTACGACGCTTCGTCGCTCTCGGTCGACCCTACATTGCTCGTCGTAACCACGCGCAAGCCAGTGAACGGCGGCCGGACGAAGCCGTGGTTCGGGCCGGAGCGGGCTTCTACGATGACCGTCGCACGCGCGAAGCTTGTGGCGCCTGGTGACAGCCGTTTTTCTCTGGCTGCAGCGGGGCTTGACGATTGGCGTCTTGATGGGGTCGAGCCGGTATCGGGCGATGTCGGCAGTCTTGTCGCGCAGGCCGGCGGCGGACCGGACGTCCTGATCTACGTGCACGGCTTCAAGCAGACGTTCGAGACAGCGGCGCTCGATGCCGCGCATCTCTCCGATGGCATCAGGTTCCGCGGCCAGACGATGGTATTCTCCTGGCCCTCGAAGGCTGGACTGTTCGACTACGCCTATGACCGCGACAGCGCAATGTGGTCCCGCGATGGCTTCGAACGCGTGCTGCAATCTGTCGTGACGAGTTCAAGCGCCGGCCGCGTCCACATCGTCGCGCACAGCATGGGAACCATGCTCACGCTCGAAAGCCTGCGCCAGCTCTATGCGCGATCCGGTGACGCCGTTGCGGGCAAGATCGGGGCCGTGGTGTTCGCCGCGCCGGACATCGACATGGACGTGTTCTCGTCGTCGATCAACCGCATCGGTCCGCTTTCGCGCAAGATCACCGTCATCGCCGCGACGAACGACCGCGCGCTGGCGTTGTCGGGGCAAATCGCTGGTGGGATGACACGGGTCGGCGCTGCCGAGAAGACCGCCATCGAAGGGCTTGGGGTGCGCGTGGTCGATGCTTCCGAGGCAGGCTGGGGCGTTATCAACCACGACCTGTTCCTGTCGAATGCGGAGGTGCGCCAGGTGATCCGCCGCTCGATTGATACCGTGGCCGCGTGAACCCGGCGTGGCGGAAACGATATCGCTGATAGAGAGGTATCTTGGGGCTAGCTCTGACATCCCGTTGACAGGTTCAATGCCTTGAACAGGCCATCGAAGACACCTGACCGGCAGGGCTTGACCTCCGCGACTGGCTTGGCGCGCTTGGCATTCGCAAATGCCTTGGACGTTCCCTGCACGGGCCGAGGTCTGGGCAGCATGACCGCGAATTTTCTCCCGCTTGCGGTGCGCTGGTGTGGCGCGATGATCTTCAAAGGCTCTGGCGCAACATTCGCCGTTTAATCCGGCGGAGGCATCGGTTCGCTCAAGGAGACCGGCTGCGGAGGCGCTTCAAATTGCATGTGCATGTGCGGGGTCCCGAGCCGGTCTGCCGTCGTCAGCGTATCGGCTGAGACGCGTAACCCGACGGTCGCCTGAACAGGCGGCGCGTTCACGGGCTTGGTCATGCGCGGCGCCGTCTCAAGCTCCATCACCGCGAGTGTACTGAAGCCAACGAGGATGAGAGCCGCCTTCATCTGATTTCACGCTTCCCGAACGCGACGCCTCGTTCAAAGCCTGCCGAAAAATAAGCTCCCGAAAATCGGAGACCAATTGCGGACATCCAATAAGGCGGCTTGGCGGCAGAACCGAACCAGCCGGCGGGGCGACCGGACAAGATCAGAGACAGGGTTAACGCGGGTCATGCGAACTGGCCCCTTATGCGGAGTGCTCGCTGTCGCCTAACGACCGGTACCTGAGGCCCCCCCTCGAGCTTGCAATGTGCTAGTCTGAGCCGGCACTCAGCCCGGACGGTGCACCGTGACCGATGGTCGTCACCCGGCATGGACCGAGGAAAGCCGCTTTCGCGGTGCGCTCGACGATGTGATTATCATCCCACTTGTTGTTGTTGCGCTCGCCACGAACAAGATCCTGCGTTTCGTTCTTGCGATCTTGATGCGGATGCTTGACTTCGCCTTCCCTTTTGCGATGCAGATTGTCTGGCTGCCGCTGTTCGCGGCCAGGGTTGTCGGCGATGTCATCGTAACTGTCATCAATGGCGCGGTGCGCTTGCTTCCCCTGTCCGCGTCGAAGCGTCGACAGTGGGGTAGATCGATTCGCCGAAACTGGTTGTGGTTCCGGCGGAAGATCAGCTATCGGGCGTTCGAACACGCTGTGCATGATGCCTTTGAAGGCGGCATGGCATGGGTGTTCAGAACATGCCGGCATCTCACGCCGAATGCCGCATTGCTCGTGATCCTGTGCGCGGTCCTTTGGCTGCCGATCTCTTTCGGTGCGGCAACGGCGATGCACGCGATATTGTTTGCCAAGGTCACATCCTGGCCAGCCTGGATGCAACTCCTGCATCCGCTCGCAACGGTCATCGCGAAGAGCAAGCTTCTGGTGCTACCGGTCTATCCGGCAGCCTGGCCGCAGGCCAGAAAGCATCCACTCGTTCAGCTCGTCTTCAAGGGCTACGACATCATCAAGCGCGTGCATGTGATCAGAAAGGTCGGCCTTCGCTATCGGCAGGCAGAGATCGCCGGGACCGCAGCGGTTGAGAGGCTCGAGCGCATTGCCGGCCTCACGTCGGCGGTGAGGTGGTTGCGCGAGGCGCATGTCGCAGAGCATTTGGGCGTCGAGAAGCCCACTCAGGAATTGCGTTCGTTCTTCGCGCGATGGTCCATCAAGTTCTCGGCCGAATATTACGAAGCAAAGGAACGGCAAGCCTCAGCGGTCCCATCATCAAACAGCAGCAAGCTGCGACCGCCGAGTTGATCGTCAATCGCCAACGGCCTCACCGTGCCGCCGTCGCTGCCCGATCTCTCTCCAACGGGCAACGGACTGCGACATTTCCAAATGAAGCCAGGACAGCTTGTCTTACCATCCGGCAGCGAATCCCACTGGTCGATAGATCAGAAGCTTGGGTGCAAACCAGCGCCGGGACGCGATTGCGGTGTTTCTGTCTGTCAGCATCATTGCCGCGCCTGAGGGATTGGTCGGACGCTGCCGGGCGCGTGCTCCTCGCCGCCAATTGCTGCCGACTCCATCGCTCGCAACTACGATGTCGTCGAAGATGGCAGTGAATTGTTTCTGACTACAATCCGCTACAGCAGCTCTTTTGCCGCGCGGCACGATTGGACGCACGGCAAAGCGATCCGTGCGCTCCTCTGGCAATCTTATTTATGCCGAGGGCTCGCTATTCATCGCTTCGATCCCCACATTTAAGTCCACCTTGGTCAACCGTCGAGATTGGCCGGAGTGCGCGGAGACTTCCAACGAAAGGGCTCTGCATATGTCCAAATCTCAGCAGCATCGCGCAAGAGCGACCGCGTCCGGCGAGCTCGTTAAGGATTCGGCCAGCGCTGAGGAAAGCTGTAAATTCAACACCTGGCGGGCCGGCTTCGTCTTTTTGACGGATCACAGGCGCAACAATGAAATCGGTCGCAACAAGCTGCCTTTGAAAAAGGACACGCCTGGCGATGCGAGATCGAGCGCAACCGCTCTGTCACGATGGGAGAACGAGGGAGGCTCGGTCCGCGACGAACTGCCGCCCTGATCCGCTATTCGAGTGGGCTAATGTCCCGCGTTTGGCCCGGCGCTCGGTTTGGCCGCGCGGCGGTCAGTTCTTCCGGTCTATCTCGGGTTTGTCGCGCAGAACCGCGTTCAGAAGCGAGCTATGGACCTCGATCTTTCCATTGTAGCTGATGAAGCCAAGCTTCCGGAACTTGTTCATGAAGAAGCTGACCCGTGATCGGGTCGTACCGATCATTTCGGCCAGCGTTTCCTGGCTGATATTGACGCCAATGGGCTGCGAGCTGGCTTCCTTGCCGAAGTTCGCCAGCAGAAGCAGCAGGCGCGCCAAGCGTTTCTCGCTCGAATTGAAGAGTTGGTCGATCAGGTCTTCTTCAATCCGGCTATTGCGCGCGAGCAAATACGCCATGAACAATTGAGAGAACTTCGGCTTGCCTTCGAGCGCTGTAGTCATCGCCGTCTTCGATATTCTCGTGATGACACAGGACTCCATTGCCGTAGTCGTGGCAAGACGCAATGGATGACCATTGAGGCAGCCCTCGCCAAAGAATTGTCCGGGCTCCAAAATCCCAACGACGGCTTCCTTGCCTTGGTCCGAAACGACCGTGAGCTTGATCTTTCCCTCTTGAATGTAGAATACCGCGTCCGCAGCATCTCCCTGCACGAACACGCTCCGACCTTTGCCAACTTTCGAGATCGATTTCCCGGCCCCGACCTTGGCAAGGAATGCTCTGGGATCAAAGTCCTTCGCCGCTTTCACCAAGGCAGGACTCTCGTTCGCTGGACCATTAACACGCAATCATACTACCACAATTGAAAGGATGTTCACCCGTTGGAAGGCCGCGTGGCGTGCGGCAAATCGGGAACTGAAATGACGAGGGGAAGCGCTCGGCTCGACCTGGGCTTCAGGGATTTCGTCCCATCGAGTTCTCCGTTCAAAGTAGATACGACGAATTTGATGCTTGACCATCTGGCGACGACTGCCTGGTCTGCTTTGCAGGAGCCCCCTTCCACTGCGCAAGATGCAGACGTGTCGAGGGGCCGGCGCGTCTATGCGCAGATTTCCGCCGCGCGACTTGCCTGACTATCCGCGCAGCTCCACAGCTTTCTTGCTACCAAGCGATTCGGCACAAGCTTTCGCAACGGCTGAATTTGGCTCAGTGCTTCCCGGCATCGTGGCCCAACCGCCTTTTTCGACGAACTTGCTCTGATCCCACGCATAGGTCGTCTTCTTCATTGCGACCAGGTTTTCCGACGCATCAGCGGCTTGTTGAAACTTCTCAACGCAGATGGGTGTGAGAGCTGCGACGACAGCCGTCGCAGCACTATTCCTCGCGAGCGTCTCGGCGGCCCCACCCGTCACCCAGCCGCCCCAGCTGAAACCCACGATTGCCAGAGCAATTGCTCCGGCCACGGCTCCCCACAGTGCCGGCCGCACGGCAGCTTTCGTCTCCCTGGAGATTTCCATGATCTTCGCCTTGATTTAGAGGTATGTTGAGCTTCACCGGTTAAGGAGGCTAGACACGTAGAGGGATCGGCGTCTGTACCAAATTGCTCACTGCACTCGCGTAGGGATACCTTCGGGATGGCTTGATGCGCCGGCTCGCTGCAGTCTGATGCCAGCGCGCCACGGCGAGTATCTGCACCCTTGATGCTCCTGGAAATGCAGGGCCTTTGTGAGATTCTCCGCCTTTCGCGGTTGAGCGCTGGCGGTACCAATAATCGGTTCAGGTGTTCCTTTTCGAACAGACGGCGACGCCTCTCCCCGCTTTATTCCTGCATTGCCTGACTTGAATATATTACCGATCAGCCCGGCCCTCGCGGCCGGGCTTTTCGCTTGGGAAGGCCGTTCGCAGTCGAGGCCGATAGAACAGCAGTCTCACCTCGGCGTCTCGGCAAACGAGGAGAAGCTTCCCTGGAAGGGTTTGCCGGACTGCGGAGTGCGCATGCGGTTCTCAACTGACCCTTTCCTGTGAGCAGATCGTCGCTTCTGCCTCCTGGAAATCGGCCATCCCTTCCCTTGTCTCCGTTCGGCCATGAGCGGGTTGACCTAGAAATCCATACCGCCCATGCCTCCCATGCCGCCGCCACCCGCAGGCGCGCCGCCGCCGGCGTTCCTCTTCGGCACCTCGGCCACCATGGCTTCGGTGGTGATCAGGAGAGCCGCAACCGAAGCCGCGTTCTGGATCGCCACGCGAACCACCTTGGTCGGGTCGATGATGCCCTTGGCGACCAAGTTGCCATACTCACCGGTCTGCGAGTCGAAGCCGTAGGCGTACTGTTCCTTTTCCAGGATCTTGCCGACGATGACCGAGCCGTCTTCGCCGGCGTTGATCGCGATCTGGCGAGCCGGCGCGGACAGCGCCTTGCGCACGATCTCGACGCCGGTCTTCTGGTCGTCGTTCTTGGTGCGCAGCCCCTTGAGATGCTCGGAGGCACGGAGCAGGGCGACGCCGCCGCCCGGGACGATACCTTCCTCGACCGCCGCGCGGGTCGCATGCATCGCGTCATCAACGCGATCCTTGCGCTCCTTCACCTCGACCTCGGTCGCGCCGCCGACGCGGATCACCGCGACGCCGCCTGCGAGCTTGGCGAGACGCTCCTGGAGCTTCTCACGGTCGTAGTCCGAGGTGGTCTCCTCGATCTGCGCCTTGATCTGGGCCACGCGCGCCTCGATGTCGGCCTTCTTGCCGGCGCCGTTGACGATCGTTGTGTTCTCCTTGTCGATCATCACCTTCTTGGCGCGACCGAGCATGTTGAGCGTGACGTTCTCGAGCTTGATGCCGAGATCTTCCGAGATCGCCTGGCCGCCGGCCAGGATCGCGATGTCCTGCAGCATGGCCTTGCGGCGATCGCCGAAGCCCGGAGCCTTGACGGCCGCGACCTTCAGACCGCCGCGCAGACGGTTGACGACGAGGGTGGCGAGCGCCTCGCCTTCCACGTCTTCGGCGATGATAACGAGCGGCTTGCCGCTCTGTACGACAGCTTCCAGGAGCGGCAGCAGTTCGTTCAGGCTGGAGAGCTTTTTCTCGTAGATCAGGATATAGGCGTCGTCCATTTCAACGCGCATCTTGTCGGCGTTGGTGACGAAGTAGGGCGAGATGTAGCCGCGGTCGAACTGCATGCCTTCGACGACTTCGAGCTCGGTCTCGAGCGATTTGGCTTCTTCAACCGTGATGACGCCCTCGTTGCCGACCTTCTTCATGGCGTCGGAGAGGAACTTGCCAATCTCCGCATCGCCGTTGGCCGAGATGGTGCCAACCTGAGCGATCTCCTCGTTCGAGGTGACCTTCTTGGAGTTCTTGACGAGGTCGGCGACGACGGCGTCCACTGCCAAGTCGATGCCGCGCTTGAGGTCCATCGGGTTCATGCCGGCGGCAACCGCCTTGGCGCCTTCCTTCACGATCGCAGCCGCGAGCACGGTGGCGGTGGTGGTGCCGTCGCCGGCCGCGTCAGCCGACTTGGAGGCAACTTCGCGCACCATCTGTGCGCCCATGTTCTCGAACTTCTCTTCGAGCTCGATCTCCTTGGCGACGGTGACGCCATCCTTGGTGATGCGGGGAGCGCCGAACGACTTGTCGAGGACAACGTTGCGGCCCTTCGGACCGAGCGTCACCTTTACCGCGTTGTTGAGAATTTCGACGCCGCGCAACATGCGGTCGCGGGCATCGACGCCGAATTTGACTTCTTTGGCTGACATGGCGATCTCCGTTTTCAACTGGTCAGATCCCAAAAGCCGCGCAACTGGCGAGCTCTTGAGGGATGAGATTTGAATTGCGGGCCTCATCCTTCGAGAACCCGGCTACGCCGAATCCTCAGGGTAAGGAAAACCGGCTGGCGCTTACGCGGCCTTCTTCTTGGCGGCCGGCAGATCAGTGAGGACGCCCATGATGTCGCTTTCCTTCACGATCAGCAGGTCGACGCCGTCGATCTTGACTTCAGTGCCGGACCACTTGCCGAACAGCACGCGGTCGCCGACCTTCAGGTCGATCGGGATCAGCTTGCCGGCTTCGTCGCGGCCACCGGGGCCGACGGCGATGACTTCGCCCTGGGAGGGCTTCTCCTTGGCGGTGTCCGGAATGATGATGCCACCGGCTGTCTTGTCGTCGGCCTCTATGCGCTTGACCACGACGCGGTCATGGAGCGGACGGAATTTCATGCGATCCTCCCTGGCTTTTGTGATTATTTCTGGATTGGCAGTCGTAATGAAGCACGTGCCGTAAACGAAGTCTTCCGCTTCCATCAAGACGCGAGGCTTCGTCTCAAAAATTGGCGGCGACCAGATCGTAAGAGCCCCTGCTGCCGCGGACGTACACCCTGGCAGCGGCGGCGCATATCACATCACGATTGGAATCGAATGCGCTCAGGAAATCCGATTCATTGTTGGAGTGAGCGCCCGGTTCAAGTCGCCTCAGCGCGTCTTCCTCTATGAAGAACGATGCCTCTAACGCGCTATCGTATCCCCAAAAACGCACGGCGTGCCGCGTTCGGTCATATGAACGACTGAAATTCGGAAACTCGATCATGGTTGGGTCCGATCAAGTTTGCGCAACGGGAATAGGTTCTGAGAGCGATCCGGCTGCGCTAAACCATAAATGGCTACTCTGGAATCGGATTACAACTGTCCACGAAAATTAAGTGCGACCAGCCTCGTGATCTTCTTCGGGCTGTTGATCGTCGCTGCAATTAATTTTCAGTGGTAGTTCTCTCGGCTCACCCGCGCTATCGGCTCAAGCCAACAGCTAGTTGGCTCCGCTGAAATGACTCACGAGCTCAGCCCGGCGGCAGTTGATGCGATCCTTTCACAAGGTACGACCGTCACTCGTACTGCGCTCAGTCCTACAGGTGGTCAGCTTGTCTTCAGCGACCCGCGCGATCGTTGTGCGAAATTCGCGAACACCGTCCGGGTAACTGATCTCGAGTTTCTGGAAGATGTTCTGAGTGAATGGTGGCGAACAAAAACAGCAACGTCTCCAGCGGACGGCGCCATCCGCTCTCCAAATGGGGCAACGATGACGTCGATTTGGTAAGCAATATCAATTGGCTGGGGCGGGAGGGATCGAACCTCCGAATGGCGGAATCAAAATCCGCTGCCTTACCGCTTGGCTACGCCCCAACAGGCGACCAGGGAACGGGCGGAAGAACCGGCTACCGCAGATTCCCGCTGGTCGCAGCCGGTCTATAGGGAGCGGCGCGCCATTTCAACCGCCTGGAGGGGCAAAATACCTGAGGTCCAGGACCGGGGCCGGCGCTGGCCGAGCCACCCTTTATTATAGGCCCGGCGGCGGCGCCGTTCCGGGCCGGCGCAGTCCCGGCGTTCGGGCAGTTGAGACCTCCCCCGTTTCATGGGAATACGGCGCCAATACCTGTCCACGGGAGTGAGCCATGACCTACCGCGCGCCGATCTCAGACATGCTGCTGTCGCTCAACCATGGCGCCGGCCTCAAGGCTGCCGTGGAGGCCGGCCATTACGGCGATTTCGACGGCGACATCGTGAGCGCCGTGCTGGAGGAAGCCGGCAAGTTCGCAACCGACGTGCTGGCGCCGCTCAACCAGGTCGGCGACGAGCACGGCATCAAGCTCAGCGATGGCAAGGTCACGACTGCGCCGGGCTGGCCGGACGCCTACAAGCGCTGGACCGAGGGCGGCTGGAACGCGGTCTCCGGCCCCGAGGATTTCGGCGGCCAGGGCCTGCCGATCGCGATCAACGCCGCCTGCACCGAGATCTGGAGCGCTTCCAACGTCGCCTTCGGCCTCTGCCCGCTGCTGACGGCCTCGGCGATGGAGGCGCTGGATGCGCATGGCAGCGACGAGCTGAAGAAGATCTATCTGGAAAAGCTCGTCTCCGGCGAATGGACCGGCACGATGCAGCTCACCGAGCCGCAGGCCGGCTCCGACGTCGGCGCGCTGCGCACCCGCGCCGACAAGCAGGCCGACGGCACCTATCGCATCAAGGGGACGAAGATCTTCATCACCTATGGCGAGCACGACATGACCGACAACATCGTGCATTTCGTGCTGGCGCGCCTGCCGGACGCGCCCGCGGGCACCAAGGGGATCTCGCTGTTCCTCGTGCCGAAGTTCATGGTCAATGCCGACGGCTCGCTCGGCGCGCGCAATGACATCTATGCGTCGGGCGTCGAGCACAAGCTCGGCATGCACGCTTCCCCCACCTGCACCATGACCATGGGCGATCATGGCGGCGCGATCGGCTTCCTCGTCGGCGAAGAGAACCAGGGCATGCGCTGCATGTTCACGATGATGAACCAGGCCCGCCTCGGCGTCGGGCTGGAGGGCGTCGGCGTCGCCGATCGCGCCTACCAGCAGGCGCTGGCCTATGCGCAGGAGCGCAAGCAGGGCCGCGCCATCGGCAAGAAGGGCGACGGTTCGGACGCGATCTTCGTGCATCCGGACGTCAAGCGCATGCTGATGCGGATGCGGGCGCAGACCGCCGCCGCACGCACCATCTGCTATGCGACCGCGGTCGCGATCGACGTCTCCACGCGCGCCAAGGATCCGAAGGTCCGCGCGGACGCCGCCGCGCGCGCGGCGCTGCTGACGCCGATGGCGAAGGGCTATTCCACCGATATCGGCAACGAGGTCGCCTATCTCGGCGTGCAGGTGCACGGCGGCATGGGCTTCATCGAGGAGACCGGCGCCGCGCAGCACTATCGCGATGCGCGCATCACCGCGATCTACGAGGGCACCAACGGCATTCAGGCGATCGATCTCGTCACGCGCAAGCTCGCGGCCAATGGCGGCGCTGCGGTGTGGGCGCTGCTCGACGAGCTCTCGGCAACCGTGAAGCAGGTCGAAGCCTCCAACGATCCCGCTTTCGGCACCACAGGTATCAAGCTGCGCGAGGCGCTGGAGGCGCTGACGCGCACCAGCAAGTGGCTGCTGGAGCGCGTGACCTCCGCGCCGAACGAGGCGCTCGCCGGCGCGACGCCGTATCTGCAGCAGTTCGGCTCGACGCTCGGCGGTTGCATGCTGGCCTCCGAGGCGCTCGCCGCCAAGTCCGACGGCAACACTGACGCCCCGCGCTACGTTTCGCTCGCGCGCTTCTTCGCCGAGAACATCACGGTGCAGGCCGGCGCGCTGGAGCGCACGGTGACGGAGAGCGCGGAGTCGGTCGCTGCGGCGGATGCGGTGTTGTTGTAAGCGAGATACTGCCAACGCGTTGTCATGGGAGATTTCTCCTCCTCCCCGCTGTCATTCCCCGCGAAAGCGGGGAATCCAGTACGCCGCGGCCTCGCGATAAAACAACAAACGTCTCGGCGTACTGGATCGCCCGATCAAGTCGGGCGATGACAGCGAACATGTGGGACGCACGTGCCACACTCGAGCCTATCCCGGATTGCGCTTCGCTCCATCCACCCTACGAAGCGGCGAGCTTCGCCCTTCTCCCCGGCCGCCACAGCACGATTCCCGCCGCCACGAGATCGAGCATCACACAGATCGCAAACGCGCTCGTGTAGTTGCCGGTGAAACTCCGCACGAGGCCGATGATGCCGGGGCCGAAGGCGCTGACGACGCCGCTGATCGACGTGCCCAATCCCATTGCGGCGGCAAAGGCGGCAGCGCCGATCTCGCGCTGGATGATCAAGGGTGGGAACGTGATCATGTTGCCAATCGAGAAGCCGTAGACGGCGCAGCAGACGAGCAGCACGGTCGGGTTCGTGCTTTGGAGAAGCACGAACAGCGCCGCCGCCTGGCTCGTCATCGACGCCGCGCAGGCGAGCCGCGGATCGAGCCGGTCGACGAACAGGCCGAGCGACAGGCGGCCGACCACCGCCATCGCCGCCATGATGGTGACCGCAAGGCCTGCGGCATAACGCCCGATCAGCGGCTCGAGGAACGTCACCTGGTGGATGATGAATCCCATCTGCGCCAGCAGCGCGATCGCGATCGGCAGCACCATGGTCCAGAACGCCGCGTTGGCGAGCAGCGTCTTGCGGGAATGGGCCGGCGCGGCCATGCCAGCGGACGAGCGGCCGCCCGATGCCGGCGATATCTGCGTCGGCCAGCCGATGAAGATGACAACCACCGGCAGCACCAGCACCACCATCGCCATCGTGGCGGCAAGCATGGCGGACTGGAAGCCGATGCTGCCGGTCAGCGACAGCAGCAGCGGAACGAGGACGATGCCGCCGCAGGTCGCGCCGTTGAAGGCGAGGCTGAGCGCGAGCCCGCGCCGCCGTTCGAACCAGGCGTTCAGCACGGTGGCGATCACCACGGTGCCCATGCCGGTCCAGCCGACCGACATCAGCGCATAGGCGAGATAAAGCTGCCAGGGCGTCTGCATCAGCGCCAGCAGCACGGTCGACGCGCCGAGCGCCGACAGGCCGCACAGGATCAGCGCGCGCAGCCCGATGCGGGCGAGCAGATCGTCGGTGAAGATGACGAGCACGGAGGTGAGGAGAAACGAGAAGGTGCTGGCCGCGGAGACCAGCGTGCCCGGCCAACCATGGGCGCGCTGGAGCTCGGCGAGATAGACGCCCTGGCCATAGAGGCCGAAGCCGAACATGAAGAAGGCCATCAGGAAACAGGCCAGCACGACGCGCCAGCCGCGATAACGCAGCGAGGATTCGTCAACGCCCGTTGCGGCAATCATCAAACGAGCAATCGGCCAAGTGGAACGGCATTGGGCAATCGTGCCCTACAACCCCCGGTTTTTCAAATGAAACATTGTAGCCATTTGTTGCAATGCGCAACTGCATGTGCGAAGCAATACAACCGGCATGATCCGGTGCGGTGCGGTTCCCGATCAGAAAAACGACAGCGCGCCATATGGCGGACTCACGAGGACGTTCTCGAAAAGGCCGAGCGGGCGGATTGGCACGCCTGCAAGATGATGTAGGCTGAGGCTTGCGAGACTCGCCAAGGCAAGCGTCGCGGCGACCGCAGGGGGCTCTCATGCCGAATGGCAATATCGTCGTCACCGAAGAGCGCGGAACGCGCGTCATCACCCTGCGCCGCCCGAGCAAGAAGAACGCGATCACGCAGGACATGTATCGCGAGATGAGCCGCGCGATCGACACCGCGCAGAACAATCCCGACATCCGCTGCATGATCATCACCGGCGGCTCCGGCGTGTTCACCGCCGGCGACGACATCGACGACTTCATGCAGGCCGAACCGAATTCCGAGACGCTGTCGGACGGCGCAAAATTTCTCTATTCGCTCGCCCTCAACGTCAAGCCGATCATCGCGGCCGTCGACGGCGCCTCGATCGGCATGGGCACCGTGATGCTGTTCCATTGCGACTATGTGCTTGCCTCGAACGCCGCGACCTTCTCCGCGCCCTATATCCATCTCGGGCTCGTTCCGGTCGGCGCGGCCAGCCTCCTGATGCCGAACACGATGGGCTACCAGCGCGCCTTCGCGATGCTGGTGATGGGGCGAACTTTCACCGCCGCGGAGGCGCACGCGGCAGGCTTCGTCAACACCGTGGTCTCGCCGGGACATACCGAGGTCGAGGCGCGCAAGGTGGCGCGCGATATCTGCCGGCTGCCGGCCGAGGCGGTCGCGGCCTCGCGCAAGCTGCTGCGCGCCGCGCCCGAGGAGCTCACCCGCCGCATCGACCAGGAGGCCCATCTGTTCGGCGAGCGGCTGAAGTCGGACGAGGCGATTGCCGCGTTCAAGGCGTTTGCGAATCGGAAGAAGAGGTAGGGGGCGGCCGGCGCCCAGCCAATGGTCGTCATTCCGGGCTCGCGACTTCGTCGCGCCCCGGAATGACAGCGAGAACGTTCGTGAAATCTTCGCGGGGAACGACTAAACTTGTTCCATGCGATACGCCTTCCTATTCCTCCTTGCCGCTCTCGCCACCCTCCCCGCCTCGGCCCAGACCGCCGCGCCCGTCGAGCTGCGCATTCTCGCGATCAACGATTTCCACGGCAATCTGCGTCCGCCGCCGGGCGGCATCCGGATCGGGGATCCCGAGGACAAGAGCAAGAAGGTGACGGTCGCGGCCGGCGGCGCGGAGTATATGGCGACGCTGGTCAAGCAGCTGCGCGAGGGGCACACCAACACGATCTTCGTCGCCGCCGGCGACCTGATCGGCGCGAGCCCGTTCCTGTCGGCGATGTTTCACGACGAGCCCTCGGTCGAGTCGCTCTCGATGATGGGACTTGCGATCACATCGGTCGGCAATCACGAGTTCGACGAGGGCAAGACCGAGCTCTTGCGGATGCAGAACGGCGGCTGTCATCCGGTCGACGGCTGCCAGGGGCCGCATCCCTTCACCGGCGCCAAATTCCATTATCTCGCGGCTTCCACCATCGAGACCGCGACCGGCAAGAGCGTACTGCCGCCCTACGAGATCAGGGAGGTCGAGGGCATCCCCGTCGCCTTCATCGGACTGACCTTGAAGGAGACCGCGGGCATCGTCTCGCCCTCAGGCATTGCCGGGCTCGAATTCCGCGACGAGGCCGAGACGGTGAACGCGCTGGTGCCGCAGCTGAAGGCGCGTGGCGTCGAGGCGATCGTGGTGCTGATCCACCAGGGCGGTGAGCCCTCGGGCGACTACAATGAATGCCCTGCCATTACGGGGCCGATCGTCGACATCGTCAAGAAATTCGACCGCGCCGTCGACGTCGTCGTCAGCGGCCACACCCACCGCGCCTATGTCTGCGACATCGACGGGCGGCTCGTCACCAGCGGCGACAAATACGGCACGCTGGTCACCGCGATCGACCTCAAGCTCGATCCTGTAACCCGCGACATCGTCGGCGCCAAAGCCGAGAACGTCATCGTCGCCAATGCCTCGCTGGCGAAGGATCCCGAACAGACCGCCCTGATCGATGCCTATGACAAGCTGTCGGCACCGATTGCGAATCGCCCTGCCGGATCGGTGACGCAGACGCTGTCGCGCGTGCCGAACGAGGCCGGCGAGAGCGCACTCGGCGACGTCATCGCGGACGCTCAGCTCGCCGCGACGAAGGACGCCAAGGATGGCAGCGCTGTCATCGCGTTCACCAATCCCGGCGGCATCCGCACCGACATTGTTCCGAAGGAGAACGGCGCGGTGTCGTTCGGCGAACTGTTCGCGAGCCAGCCGTTCCGCAATCGCCTCGTTACGATGACGCTCACGGGCAGCCAGCTCAAGGACATGCTGGAGCAGCAATGGCTCGATCCGAAGCGCCCGCGGATTCTCCAGGTGTCGAACGGGTTCAGCTACACTTGGGATGCGACGAAACCTTTCGGCGAGCGAATCAGCATCGAGAAGGTGACGCTCAACGGCAAGCCGATCGAGCCTGGGAGCGGCTACCGCGTCACCGTCAACGATTACCTCGCCGTCGGCGGTGACGGTTTCACGGCCGCCAAACAAGGCACAGCGCAGCAATATGGCGGCTACGACGCGGACGCGCTGTTCGCCTTCTTCAGGGCACACGGACCGATCGGTCCGCTGCCGCCCACCCGCATCCTGCGCGTGAATTGATCCGGATCAAACGGACTTGTCCGGAACCACCCTTTGCCATCCCCGCCCAAGCGCTTAGATTGCGTTTTGCATTTGCGTTTTGGCTCGGGATGCGCCAAGCGACGTCAAGAGCCCGTTCCCTGTGAGGCCGACCTGATGAGCACGCTTCTCCTCTCCCACAAGGCCTGCCTCGACCACGTCACGCCGCCGGGACACCCTGAAAGGCCCGACCGCCTGCGGGCGGTGGAGGAAGCGCTGTCGCAGGAACGCTTCCAGTTCCTGGCGCGCGACCTGGCACCGGAAGGCGATCTCGATCTCGTGACGCTGTGCCACAACGAGCACTACGTCACCGAGCTGCGCCACATCGCGCCGACCAGCGGCCAAGTCTATATCGACGGCGACACCTCGATGTCACCAGGCACGTGGGAAGCAGTGATGCGCGGCGTCGGCGGCGCAGTGGCTGCGACCGAAGCGGTGATGAATGGCGAGCATCGCAACGCCTTCGTCGCGGTGCGCCCGCCCGGACATCACGCCGAGATCGGCAAGCCGATGGGCTTCTGCTTCTTCGACAATGCCGCGATCGCCGCGCGTCACGCGCAGCGCAAATACGGCGTCCAGCGCGCCGCCATCGTCGATTTCGACGTGCATCACGGCAACGGCACGCAGGACATCTTCTGGTCCGATCAGACCGTGATGTACTGCTCGACGCATCAGATGCCGCTGTTTCCGGGTACCGGCGCGAAGGGCGAGCGCGGCGACCACGACACCATCGTCAATGCGCCGCTCGCTTCCGAAGACGGCGGACCAGAATTCCGCGCCGCGTTCGAGCAACTGATCCTGCCGCGCCTCGAAAAATTCAGCCCCGAGCTTCTCGTCATCTCCGCGGGCTTCGATGCGCATTACCGCGATCCGCTGGCCTCGCTGAATTTGCGCGCGGAGGACTACACCTGGGTCACGCGCAAGCTGATGGACCTTGCCGACAAGTCCGCAGGGGGCCGCATTGTTTCGGTGCTCGAGGGCGGCTATGACCTGCAAGGATTGAAAGAATCTGTTACGGCGCATGTCGGCGCCCTGATGGGCGCTTGACGCACCCGCCACATTACGCCCGCAAAACTGCGCTTTTTCTCACGTGAAGCGGGCAATCGGAAACGGATATGGCCGAAAATACCCAAGTCGACGTCTCCAGGCTCACCTTCGAACGCGCCATCGAGGAGCTCGAAACCATCGTGAAGCGGCTCGAGGACGGCAAGGTGCCGCTCGAGGAATCCGTGACGATCTACGAGCGCGGCGAGGCGCTGAAGCGCCGCTGCGAGGAATTGCTGCGCCAAGCCGAGGCACGCGTCGACAAGATCACCACCGATGCCAGCGGCCAGGCCACCGGCACCGCACCGCTCGACGTGCAGTAAGGTCCCCGTTTCAAGCCGCCCGCCTCAAGCATCGGCCATCTGCAGTTTTTCATGATCGCACGCCGCTGTTTGGGCTTACAGCCCTCGGCGGCCAAGCACTGACATCGAAGAGTTCCCCCGGCCAGGGCCTCTCGGGCTCGCGAATCTGGCCAAAACGGCCTTCCTCTCGCCCAAAATGCAGGCGAGGAACCGGGCAAGACTGGAACCCATCCGCCGGCGCCAGGATTAACCAAGCTGGCCCGCGGGTTGCAGGTGCATACCCCTAAACGACCCTGCGGGTTGGCTTTGGCCCAAGCTTTGGTGTAAAGCTGCGCGGAGTGTGGCTTTTTGCAAGCCTTGCGTGGGCACAAATTACCGACGACAAGCGCTTCAAACTGCTAATGAAATTGGCTGGGACGGACGAAGCCGATCTAAGTGACAGGGATCACAGGGACTGAACCGGAGCGCACCTAAGCTCACCTAAGCTTGAAGACGGGGCCCTGCCCCATGCAGGTGGCTCCGACGGTTTAAGGACTCGCGCTGCGCCGATATTGTGCAAACCCATCGCGCACCGGAACGATCTTCCGGCGCTGACAAATTGGAAATCGCCGTGAACGCATACAGTAAAACGCCGCTTCTCGACACCATCCATACGCCGGATGACCTGCGCAAGCTCAAGATCGAGCAGGTTCGCCAGGTCGCCGACGAGCTGCGGCAAGAGACCATCGATGCCGTCTCGGTGACCGGCGGTCACTTCGGCGCCGGCCTCGGCGTGGTCGAGCTCACCACCGCGATCCATTATGTCTTCGACACGCCGCGCGACCGGCTGATCTGGGACGTCGGCCATCAGGCCTATCCGCACAAGATCCTCACCGGCCGGCGCGACCGCATCCGCACGCTGCGCACCGGCGGCGGCCTGTCCGGCTTCACCAAGCGCAGCGAGAGCGATTACGATCCGTTCGGCGCAGCGCATTCCTCGACCTCGATTTCCGCCGGCCTCGGCATGGCGGTCGCGCGCGACCTCTCCGGCGGCAAGAACAACGTTATCGCGGTGATCGGTGACGGCGCGATGTCAGCCGGCATGGCCTATGAAGCCATGAACAACGCCGGCGCCATGAACTCGCGCCTGATCGTGATCCTCAACGACAACGACATGTCGATCGCGCCGCCGGTCGGCGCGATGAGCGCCTATCTGTCGCGCCTCTACTCCGGCAAGACCTATCGCACGCTGCGCGATGCGGCCAAGCAGATCAACAAGCGCCTGCCCAAGATCATCGCCAACCGCGCCAACCGCGTCGAGGAATATTCGCGCGGCTTCATGATGGACGGCGGCACGCTGTTCGAGGAGCTCGGCTTCTATTATGTCGGCCCGATCGACGGTCATAACCTCGACCATCTGCTGCCCGTGCTGAAGAACGTGCGCGACATGGAGACCGGCCCGATCCTGGTCCACGTCGTGACTCAGAAGGGCAAGGGCTACGGCCCGGCGGAAGCTTCCGCCGACAAGTACCACGCGGTCGTCAAGTTCGACGTCGCGACCGGCACCCAGGCCAAGGCCAAGCCGAATGCGCCGGCCTACCAGAACGTGTTCGGCCAGAGCCTCGTCAAGGAAGCGCAGAAGGACGACAAGATCGTCGCCATCACCGCGGCGATGCCGTCCGGCACCGGCGTCGACATCTTCAACAAGGCCTTCCCGGACCGCACCTTCGACGTCGGCATCGCCGAGCAGCACGCGGTGACGTTCGCCGCCGGTCTTGCGAGCGAAGGCTACAAGCCGTTCTGCGCGATCTACTCGACCTTCCTGCAGCGCGGCTACGACCAGATCGTGCATGACGTCGCCATCCAGAACCTGCCGGTCCGCTTCGCCATCGACCGCGCCGGCCTCGTCGGCGCCGACGGCGCGACGCATGCCGGCTCGTTCGACAACGCCTATCTCGGCTGCCTGCCGAACATGGTGATCATGGCCGCGGCCGACGAAGCCGAGCTCGTGCACATGGTGGCGACCCAGGTCGCGATCGACGACCGTCCGAGCTCGCTGCGCTATCCGCGCGGCGAAGGCCGCGGCATCGAGATGCCCGAAGTCGGCGTTCCGCTCGAGGTCGGCAAGGGCCGCATGATTCGCCAGGGCAGCAAGATCGCATTGCTTTCCTTCGGTACGCGCCTCGCCGAATGCGAGAAGGCGGCCGACGAACTCGCCGCCCACGGCCTCTCCACCTCGATCGCCGATGCGCGCTTCATGAAGCCGCTCGACACCGAGCTGGTTCTCAAGCTCGCCCGCGACCACGAGATCCTGATCACGATCGAGGAAGGCTCGGTCGGCGGCTTCGGCTCGCATGTCGCGCAGTACCTGACCGATCAGGGCGCGCTCGACGGCGGCATGGTCAAGTTCCGCTCGATGGTGCTGCCCGACGTGTTCCAGGACCACGACACGCCGGCCGCGATGTACGGCCGTGCCGGTCTCGACGCCAAGGGCATCGTCGCCAAGGTGTTCGAGGCGCTGGGCAAGGACGTCAAGACCGAGACGGTCAAGCTCGCCTAACGGCGAGCTTCGACCTTCGCGAACCAGCGCGACCTTCATGAAAATCTATCTGGCAGGGCCCGACGTGTTCCTGCCGGATGCGGTTGAGATCGGCCGGCAAAAGGCCGCGATCTGCGCTGCGCATGGGCTCACCGGCCTCTATCCCCTCGACAACGCGATCGATCTCACCTCGCCCGACGCCTCGCGGCAGATCTTTTGCGGCAACGAGGCGATGATGGACGAAGCCGATGCCATCATCGCGAACCTCACCCCGTTCCGCGGTGCCGGCGCCGACCCCGGCACCGTCTACGAGCTCGGCTACATGGCCGGCCGCCGCAAGATTTGCCTGGCCTATTCCAACGACGGCGCCGTCTATGCCGACCGCGTCGGCCGCTTCATGGACGTGACCTCCGAGGACGGACGGCTGGTCGATGCACAGGGGCTGACGGTCGAGGATTTTGGCCTCGTCGACAACCTCATGATGATCCATGCGCTGGAGCTGCACGGCTGCCCGCTGGTGACGCCGGCGCAGATGCCGATCGACGTCTGGCACGATCTGGCCGCGTTCGAGGCTTGCGTCCGGATCGCGGCCGCGCGATTGATCGCACCATAGACGTTTCAGTCGCCTCCGGAGATCCGATGTCCCCTGCCCGCAAGCGTGCGGATGTTCTGCTGGTCGAGCGCGGCTTGTTCGAGAGCCGGGCGCGGGCGCGCGCGGCGATCGAGGCCGGGCTCGTCACCGCCGACGACAAGCAGGTCGCCAAACCCTCGGAGACGATCGCCGAGGACGCGGTGATCGTCGCCGAGCCTGCGCATCCCTATGTGTCGCGCGGCGGCGTCAAGCTCGCCGGCGCGCTGGAGCGCTACCCCATCGAGATCGAGGACCATGTCTGCCTCGACGTCGGCGCCTCCACCGGCGGTTTCACCGAGGTGCTGCTGGCGAACGGCGCCAGCCTGGTGTTCGCCATCGATGTCGGCACCAGCCAGCTGCATCCCTCGCTGCGCGACCATCCCAAGATCGTGTCGATGGAGGAGACCGACATCCGCAGCTATGACGGCAAACGGTTGCCGGCGCGGCCCGACGTCGTCGTCATCGACGTCAGCTTCATCTCGCTCAAGACGGTGCTGCCCGTGGCGCTGTCACTGGCGGCGGCGCCGATGAGCCTGCTGGCGCTGATCAAGCCGCAGTTCGAGGCCGATCGGAAGCACAACAAGAAGGGCATCATCCGCGACGCCGCCGTGCATCAGGAGATCTGCGACGACATCGCGGTCTTTGCCGCTTCGCTCGGCTGCACCGACATCGAGGTGTTCCCCTCCCCGATCACCGGCGGTGACGGCAATATCGAATTCTTCCTGGGCGCGCGCCGTGGTTGAGCGCATGAGGATCGATCACGTCGGCCATCGCGGCGACGGCGTCTCGCTCGCTGCGGGCGATCCCGTCTATGTGCCCTACGCGCTTGGCGGCGAGACCGTCGAGGTCGACCACGTCGCCGGCAGCCATCCCGACCGCCGCAAGCTGCTCGCGGTCGATGTCGCCAGCCCCGATCGCATCGAGCCGTTCTGTCCGCATTTCGGCGTCTGCGGCGGCTGCGCCATCCAGCACTGGGCGGCTGAGCCCTATCACGCGTGGAAGCGCGGCATCGTGGTCGAGACGCTGGCCCAGGCCGGGATCGACTGCGAGGTGGCGCCGCTGGTCGATGCCCATGGTGCCGGCCGCCGGCGCGTCACGCTGCACGGGCGGTTCGGCACGCATGACGTCCTCAAGGTCGGTTTCTCGGCGGCGAGCTCGCACGACGTGATCCCGATTCATCGCTGCCCGATCCTCGATCCCGGGCTCGAGGGCGCGCTCGATGCCGCCTGGGCGCTTGCCGAATCCCTGACGTCTAGGATGGCGGTGACGAAGCCGCTGGACATCCAGGTCACCGCGACCGCCAACGGCCTCGATGTCGACGTGCGCGGCTCCGGCCCGCTGCCGACGCCGCTGGTCACGGCGCTTTCGCGCGTCGCCGAGCAGCATCGGCTGGCGCGGCTGACGCGGCACGGCGAGCTGGTGCTGCAACGCCTGCCGCCGACGGTGCGGATGGGCCGCGCCGAGGTGACGCTGCCGCCGGGCTCGTTCCTGCAGGCAACGGTCGCGGGCGAGGAGACGCTGGCGTCGCTCGTCGCCGAGCGCGTCGGCAAGGCCAAGGAGGTTCTCGACCTCTTCTGCGGCGTCGGCCCGTTTGCCTTGAGGCTCGCCGAGAAGGCGCGCGTCACCGCCTATGACAACGACGCCGGCGCCGTCGCGGCGCTTGTGAAGGCTGCGCGCACACCCGGGCTGAAGCCGATCAAGGCCGAACCGCGCGACCTGTTCCGCCGCCCGCTGGTGCCGCCGGAGCTGCGCGACTTCGACGCCGTGGTGTTCGACCCGCCGCGCCAGGGCGCGCAGGCGCAGGCGCTGAAACTCGCTGCGAGCAAGGTACCCGTCGTGATCGCGGTGTCCTGCAACGCCGCAACCTTCGCTCGCGACGCCCGGCTCCTCATCGACGGCGGCTACAGGATCGAGACCGTGGTCCCGGTCGATCAGTTCCGCCACACGCCGCATGTGGAATTGGTGGCGCGGTTCACGCGCTGACGCGCTACCTGCCGCTCACCGTCCGAACCCTTCCAGACTGCTATGCCGACGGTTCGAATTGCGGCTGCCATCGCAGCAGGTAGGACTGCAGCGAGCGCACCGCGATCGCCAACAGGATTCCGACGAACATCATGACGAAGATGGCGACCATCATCTCGCTGGCATTGGCGCGCGCCTCGGCTTCGATGATGAGCTTGCCGAGCCCGCGCTCGGCGCCGATGAATTCGCCGACGATGACGCCGATCAGCGCGAAAGACACCGCCGGCAACAGCGACGCGAACACCCAGGCCAGCGCGGAGGGGATCACCACCGTGCGCAGCACGGTGAGTTCGCTGGCACCGAGCAGACGGGCAGCGGCGATCTGGTCGCGGTCGACCGCACGCGTTCCCTCGAAGGTGTTGAAGAACACCACGAAGAACACGACGAGCCATGCCGTGGCGATCTTGGAGAGATCGCCGAGGCCGAAGATCAGGATGACGAGCGGCACCAGCGCGATGCGCGGTATCGAGTTGAGCGCCACGACATAGGGCCCGAACACGCGGGCCAGGAAGTCCGAACGGCCGAGGACCAGGCCGGCCGCGATTCCGCTCGCTGAGCCGAAAAGAAATCCCCACCAGGTGTTCTTCAGCGTGACGAGCGTGGCGAGCCACAAATTGTTGTCGTTGCCGTTGATGCAGGCGGCAAAGCCGGCGGGATCGGCAAAGCAGCCAAGCCGCAGGAAGCTCTGCCAGATCAACGACGGCTTGGCGACGAAATAGGGATCGAGGATTTTCGGCACATAGGCCTTCGGCAACAGCGCCTTGCTCCATTCGAAGCCCCACTGCCAGACGACGAGAACCACCACGAGAATGGCCACTTGCCAGAACAGGACGGCGCTACGGCTGTTGGACATGATCATTCGGCCCTGGTGCGGCGGAATTCTTCGCCGAGGGAATGCCAGATGTGAGAGTAGAGGCGGCCGAATTCGGCGGTCTCGCGCACGTCCACGGGATCGCGCGGCCGCGGGATGGCGACGTCGAAATCTTCCTTGAGCCTCCCGGGCCGGGCCGAGAGCAGGATGATGCGGCTCGCCAGCGTCAAGGCCTCGCCGAGATCGTGGGTCACGAACAGCACAGTCTGCCGCTCGCGTTCCCATATCTCCAGCAGCGTCTTGTGCATCTCGAGTTTGGTGTGGGTGTCGAGCGCGCCGAACGGCTCATCCATCAGCAGGATCTCGGGCTCCATGATCAGCGTGCGCATCAAGGCGACGCGCTGACGCATGCCGCCGGACAGCATGCTGGGGAAGCTCTGTGCAAAGCCGGAGAGCCCGGCCTTCTCGACGGCCGAAGCGACGCGCCCGGCGCGCTCGGTCTTTCGCAGCCCCGCGATCTCCAGCCCATAGCCGATGTTCTGCTCCACGGTTCGCCAGGGAAACAGCGTGTCGCGCTGGAAGACATAGCCGACCCTGCGGTTGACCTTTCCGGTCTCAACCATGTCCTCATCGATCAGGATGCGTCCGCCCGAGCGCGGCAATAGCCCCGCAACCATGTTGAGGATGGTGCTCTTGCCGCAGCCGGACGGACCGAGCAGCGCGACGAACTCGCCTTGCTTGACCTCGAAGGAAACGTCATCGACCGCCACGAACTCGCGGCCGGACGCGTTGAAGCGCTTGGCGAGACCTCGCACCGCGATGCGGGTTCGCTCCTCCACCTCGTCTCGCGCGAGCGCGAATCCTGGGCCTGGCGCAGCGATCATTTGTATTTCGCCATCGCCGCCTGGAGGAAGCTCATGTCGACGACATCCTCGTATTTCGTCTCGGGAATATCCGTTCCCTTGCGGTACCAGGGCTTGGCCCCGCGTTCGAACGAGGACTTGTCGATGACGCCGTCATAGGCCCAGGTCGATTTGTCGAAGCCGAGCTCGGCGCTGACTGCATCGGGGTCGATGCCCGAGAAATATTTCGGCGTGACCAGTGCCTGTACGTCCGCGAGCGGCGTCGCCTTCACGAAAGCGATCGCGCGGTGGATCGCGTTCACATAGGCCTGCACCATCGCCTTGTCCTGCTCGATCGTGTCCTGGAGCGTGTAGATCACCAGCACGGGCAGCGTGCCGCCGAAATCCTTCTCGAATACGCCGGGCTTGGAGGTGTCGTAGATCGTCCTGCCGAAGCCCTTCTTCTCGACCTCGACGATCCAGCTTGGCGGCGCCATGATGGCGTCGAACTGCTTGGTCTGCAGCGACGGGAACATCGTGTTGGGTCCGCCGCCGGCGACCCAGTTCACCCTGTCGCCGAGCCCGCGCGTTTCGAACACATAGGTGCCGAACACCCAGGTGCCCGACCCGATCGCGGTGGCCGCGACGATCGGCTTGGCGCCGTCAGGCCGTTTATGCTCGGCGAGCTTCTCGACTGAATTGATACCGCCGTCGTAAAGGTCCTGCCGGACCACGATGTTGGCGTAGGAGCACACCATCTCGGTCGCGAGCAGGATCTTGCAGGGTTTGCCGCGCGCACTGAGCTGGAGCGGATGGCTGGCATCGCCGTGCGCGAACAGGGCTTGTCCCGCCGCCAGCGTCTGACGGCCGAACGTGCCGGCGTTACCGGTGACGAGCTTGGAGTCGAGACCTTCGTCCCTGAAGTAACCCTTCAGCTCGGCAATCATGCCGATGGCGTAGACCGGCGACACCGGCCCGAAGGCGAGCGATACCTGCTTGGTCTCGGCGCGGAGCTGCCCGGGCAGCATCGATGCGCCGGCCAATGTGGAGCCCGCGATCAGCGCCTGGCGTCTGGTGATGTTCATGTGCTCCTCCTTGATTCTTGTTTGATCGATCCGTTCGTCAGGACGGCCCAGGCGCAATCCGGATGGTTCCTGCCTTTTGCAGCGTCTCGATTTCACTCGACGAAATGCCGATCTCGCTCAGGATCTCGCGCGTCTGCTCGCCGATCTGCGGCGGATCGTAGCGGTTGGGCAGCCGGCGGCCGTCCATGGAGATCGGCAACAGCGGCGTTTTTGCCTCGCCGCCGTCAGGCAGGTGAATGTTGGTCAGCCCGCCCGACTGGTTCAGATGCGGGTCGTCGAAGAGATCGCCGGGCTTGTTGACCGGCGCGTAGGGCAGATCGAGCTGCTCGAGGCGTGCCGCGAGATCGGCCTTGTCCCATTGCTTGAAGATCTTCGCGATCTCCGGGATCAGCCAGCCGCGATGATCGACGCGGTCGTTGCTCGTCGCAAAGCGCGGATCGGCAAGCCAGGATTCGCGATCGAAGGCGCGGCAGAACGCCTCCCATTGCTCTTCACCGACGATGGTGACGAACAGCTTCGAGCCGTCCCTGGTGTCGAAGAGATCGTAGACCGGCCAGGGGCTGTCCTTGATCGAATAGGGGATCGAGGGCTGGCCGCTGACCACCTCGCACATCATGGCCTGCGCCATCAGGAACACGTTGTTCTCGTAGAGCGCGCTCTGGATGTAGCGGCCGCGCCCGGTGCGCTGCCGCTCGGCCAGCGCGGCCTGGATCGCGATCACGCCGAACATGCCGCCCATGATGTCGTTGACCGAGGCACCGGCGCGCATCGGCCGGTCCGGCAGGCCCGTCATGTAGGCAAGGCCGCCCATCATCTGCACGACCTCGTCGAGCGCGAGGCGATTCTCGTACGGGCCGGGCAAATAGCCCTTGAGCGAGCAGTAGATCAGGCGCGGCGCAAAAGCGGCAACCGACTCGTAGTCGAGACTGATCCGCTTCAGCAGGCCGGGTCGGAAATTCTCGATCAGGACGTCGCTGCTCTCGATCAGCCGCCGCGCGATGGTCTGGCCTTCCGCGGTCGACGTATCCAGCGCGATGCTGCGCTTGTTGCGGCTGTAGGTGGCGAAGAAGCCGGCAGCGGGCCCCTTGAAATAGCGGGTGCGGTCGCCCTTGGGCGGCTCGACCTTGATCACGTCGGCGCCGAGATCGGCGAGGATCAAGCCGCAGCTCGGCCCCATCACCATCTGGCTGAACTCGATGACACGAAGGCCGGCCAGCGGACGCAGCTCCGTTGCCGCCTCGGGCGCGGCCGTCGTCATGCCGCCCTCCGCAGCACCTTGGGAATGCCGGCCTCGTGCAGGTGCCCGGTCAGATGTTTTGCCTGGATGTGGCGGGCCAGAATCTCGCGCGTTTGCATCAGCCGATCGAGGTCGATGCCGGTCGAAAGTCCCATGCGTTCCAGCATGAACACGAGATCCTCGGTGACGATGTTGCCGCGGGCACCAGGCGCGAAAGGACAGCCGCCAAGTCCTGATACCGCGGCGTCGAAACGCCGGATCCCGGCTTCGAGGCCGGCGACGGCATTGGCGAGGCCAGCACCGAGCGTGTCGTGCAGATGCAGCCGCAGCGTCATCTGCAATCCGACTTCACGCCTGACGGCTTCGACGATCTGCCTGACCAGTTTCGGGGTGGCGTAGCCGACGGTGTCGGCGAGCCCGATCTCGTCGGCACCGGCCTCGGCAAAGGCGCGCGCGACCCGGCACACCGCCGCTTCGCTCACCTCGCCTTCCAGCGAGCAGCCGAAGGAGGTGGCGATCGCGCCCATCAGGTGCGGCCGCCGGCCCGCCGGACAGGCGTCGATCGCGGCGCGGACCGCGCGAAACCCGTCGAGCTGCTCTTCGATCGAGCGCCGCACATTGGCGCGGTTGTGCGTCTCGCTGGCGGAGATGACGAAGTAGACGGCGTCGACACCGGCGGCGATGGCGCGCTCGGCGCCCTTCACGTTCGGCACAAGTGCACCGATGGTCGCGGTCCTGTGCGCGAGCGCGTGCGCCATCACCGCATCGACATCGGCGAATTGCGGTACGACCTTCGGCGGCACGAAGGATCCCGCGTCGATCTCGCGCACGCCGGCGGCGGCGATCGTATCAATCAGCGCGCATTTGGCTTCGGTGGGAACGAACACGTCCAGGTTTTGCAGCCCATCGCGGGGGCCGACCTCGCAAATCAGGACATCCGGCGCATGCGCCATCAGGCTCTCCCTGGTTCGATTGTATATTATTGCGTAAAAGAACAATCCGTGGGACAGTCTGTCAAGCTCAAAATCCGCGTGCACTGCAATGACCGCCTCCGACAATTCCCGACCGCCCGCTTCAAGCAAAGGCGGTTCCGAGCGCGCCGAGCACCTCGCCGGGCTGATCATGGCGCTCGCCCGACGCGAAGGCATGAAGGCTGGCGATCGCTTGATCGAACAAAGGCTTGCCGATGCGCTCGATCTTTCACGCGCGCCGATCCGGCTCGGCCTCAAGGCTCTGGAAGCGGCAGGGCTCGCGCGCGGCGAGCCACATCGCGGGTTCGTGCTGGCCAAGCATCCGACCAGCGGCGCAGCCCAGCCAGCCCTCGCGGCGGTCAGGCGCAGCGAACAGGTTTATACGTCCATCGCAGGCGACGTGCTCGCAAGCCGGCTGCCGGCTGACGTCACCGAGGCGGAGCTGATGCGCCGCTATGGCCTCAGCCGGGCCGAGTTGCAGCGGCTGCTTGACCGGATCGCTGCCGAGGGCTGGATTGCACGCCTGCCGGGTTATGGCTGGCGCTTCGCGGAGACGGTCTCGAACCCCGAAGCTCACGCCAAGGCCATGGCGTTTCGCGCGGTGATCGAACCTGCGGCAATCGCGCAGCCCAGCTTTGCGCTGCCGCAGGAGGTGATTGCACGCTTGCGCGAGCGCCAGCTGCGCGTATTCGAAGGCGAGCTCGAGAAGATGACGATCGGCGAGGTCTTTCTTTCCGGTTGCGAATTCCATGAGGAGATCATTCGCGGCGCCGGCAATCCCTTCTTTCTTGAATCGCTCCGGCGCGTGAATTCGATCAGACGCCTGTTCGCCTATCGCAGCTTCGCCGACCGCGACGGTATGCGGCGGCACGTGCGCGAGCATTTGCGCCTGCTCGAGGTTCTGGAAACGCGGCGTTACGCCGAAGCGGCAGAGCTGATGGCGAAGCACCTGCAACGCCCGCTGGTGGCGGGCTTGTCGTAAGCCAACGCGGCTGCCGTCAAGCGGGCGGCGAAAGCGACGCGTGACCGCTCAACGACGCAAGCCACCCAACGCCGGTGACTCGCCGGGCAGCATTGACGAATTGATGTCGCTGTCCATGCGTCCCGATTGCTGCTGGGTGAAACCGGCGCCGAACGACAGGCTGAGGTTGGAGGTCGGCTTGAACTCGACACCCGCGAAAGCGCCGTAGCCGGGCGAGGCGCTGGAGGTGAGCGGGGCGAGCGAGCTGCCGATGCCGCCATTGTATTTCAGCGTGTCGAACCCGGCAAAGAACGTGACGGGCATGCCGCCCGCGGTCTTGTAGTTGTAACCGAACTGCGTGCCATCGTAGGAGAGCGCGTTGAAATTGCCGGCCGGCGCAGGCTGGCTGAGGCCGCCCAGGCCTAGATTGCCGCGTTCGCTTCCGACGAAGAAACCGGGACGAAAATCATAGCCTGCGTTGGCATCGCCACCCTTGAAGCTCGGAAAATTGCCGTAGCCATCGGAGCCCTGGCCGGCGCTGCCACCAAAGCCGAAAGGCCCGCCCGGGATCCAATATTGCAGGGGCGCGACTTGCGCATGAGCCGGCGCTCCGCCGAGGCAGAACACCACGAAGAGAGTTGCGAGACCGCAGGAACGTGCAAGGCTGGACATTCAGGTAACCGTCAAAAAAGTGCGGAAATTATATGCCGGGGATCACACGAATACCAGTGACGCGATGCCGGTGGTCGCGCCATCGAGTTCCAAAATCACGTTATCCTGACGTGTTGAACCTCCTGCGCGACGGATTGACCCACATAGAGGACGCGCGAACGCGAGCCGTCGCTTCGATCCTGATCGGCCGGCGCAGTCCGGCAAGACGCAATTGCGCAGACCTTTGAAAATGCCAGACACAACATGGAGGCTGTCATGGAGGTCGATTCCGACAGGTTGAATGCCTTTATGGGCAAGATGATCACCGAGGTCGGTGCCGCGATGAACGCATCGCTGGTCCTGCTGGGCGACAAGCTCGGCCTCTACCGCGCCCTCGCCGCCAAGGGACCCATGAGCTCTGCCGAGCTCGCAAGCGCCACCGGAACGAACGAACGCTACGTCCGCGAGTGGCTGGCGAGCCAGGCGGCTTCTGGTTACGTCGAATACGACTCCGCTTCCGGCAAGTTCTCGATGCTGCCGGAGCAGGCGATGGCGCTTGCCGATGATGACAGCCCGGTCTTCCTCGGCGCGGTCGGTAATGTCATTGCCGCGGCGTTCCTCGACGAGCCGAAAATTACGGACGCATTCAAGTCCGGCAAGGGCGTCGGCTGGAATCGTCGCAGCGAGTGCCTGTTCTGCGGCACCGCCCGGTTCTTCCGCACCGGCTACATGCATCATCTGGTGCAGGAGTGGCTGCCCGCGCTCGAAGGCGTCGTGGACAAGCTGAAGCGCGGTGCCAAGGTCGCCGACGTCGGCTGCGGGCACGGCGTCTCGACACGGCTGATGGCGGAGGCCTTCCCGAACTCCCGCTTCTACGGCTTCGACTATCACGAGGGCTCGATCGCGGCCGCACGAAAGGCGACGACTGAGGCGAAGCTGGGCGATCGTGTCAGCTTCGCGGTTCACTCGGCGAAGACCTATCCCGCCGAGGGCTACGATCTCGTCTGCTTCTTCGATTGCCTGCACGACATGGGCGATCCCGTCGGCGCCATCAGCCACGTGCGCAAGACCATGGCGAAGGACGGCACCTGCATGCTGGTCGAGCCGTTCGCAGGCGACCGCCTCGAAGACAATCTCAACCCGGTCGGGCGGGTCTACTATGCGGCATCGACCATGATCTGCACGCCGGCCTCGCTCGATCAGGAGGTGGGCCTCGCGCTGGGCGCCCAAGCCGGCGAGGCAAGGCTGCGCAAGGTCGCCAGCGAAGGCGGCCTGTCGCGCTTCCGCCGCGCCGCCGAAACACCCTTCAACCTGATCCTGGAGGCCAGGATCTGATGCAATGGCGGACGCGCGGCCGGCGATGTCAGGCCGCGTCGTCCGTTCCCATACCGAACGTGAGCTGATTGCCGTCGGCGTCGACGACGTCGAAATCGCGCATGCGATAGTCACGGTCCTCCGGCCGGTTGAGCAGCCTGGCGCCGCGTCCCGATAGTTCGGCATAGATCTGATCGACGTCCCTGACGAAGATGCAGATGCCGCCGTGCCCGGGCAACCGCTTCGTTACCGCCGCCGCAAGCAGATGCAGGCCGACCTCGTCACGGCAGAGGCAGGCGTAGGACGGAGGCTGACCGTATTCGAAGGTGACCTCGAAGCCGAGCACGTCGCGGTAATAAGCGAGGCTGGCTGTGATGTCGGACACGACGAAGACGGTGGCGGAGCCGGCCATCATCGGGTGTTCGTCGGTCATTGGTCCCTCCATCCGGCAAGCAATCTCCTGCACGCAGTCTAGCATGCGCGCTGGAGGTCTTGCACGGCCCAAGCCGCACCGTAAGCTGTCGCCCGGACAAGGCGGAAGCACCGAACGACAGCGTCCCGCCGCCGCCGCTCGCCGCGAAATAACCGGGCCACCACCTCGATCGATGCCGCACGTTTCCCGAAAGCATGGAGAACCCGGTGACATCTGACAATCCCGTCGCCTACGAACGCGCAGGCAACATCGCCCGCATCACGCTGCGCCGCCCGCCCGTCAATGCACTGAGCCTCGAGGTCATCCGTGCGGTGGTCGCGGCCCTGCGTCGCGCAGCGAACGATCCGGAAGCTCGCGTTGTCGTGCTGGCGAGCGCGATCGCCAAGCGCTTTTCGGCCGGCCTCGACCTCGACATCCTGCTTGGCAAATCCGGCGCCGAGATCCGCGAATTCCTCCAGTCGCTCTATATCGACCTTTACGACGCCCAGTACGGGCTCGGAAAACCGTCGATCGCCGCGGTCGGTGGTGCGGCGCGCGGCGGCGGCATGACCATGGCGGTGTCCTGCGACGTGGTGCTGGCGGCCGAGAGCGCGACGTTCGGCTATCCCGAGATCGACGTCGGCGTCATTCCCGCGATCCACTACGCACACCTGCCGCGCATCGTCGGACGCCACCGCGCTTTCGAGCTGCTGTTCACCGGCCGCGTCTTCACCGCCGCGGAGGCGCGGGAACTCGGCGTGGTCAACCGCGTCGTCGCCGATGCGGAGCTCGACACCGAGGTGATCAAGCTCGCGGCGCAATTCGCCGGCAAGTCGGCCGCCGTGCTGCGGATGGGCCGCGCCGCCTTCATGCGCCAGATTGATCTCGACTACCGGCGCAGCATCGCAAGTGCAGTAGACGATTTCTGCAATGTCGCGACGTCGGACGAAGCGCAGGAGGGATTGAGGGCGTTCGTGGAGAAGCGGGCGCCGAAATGGTGAGGGGGGCCGCCGGCCGCCCAGGGAGGCTGGCGTTCAGGCCGTCCTGTCCACCGAGGACGACGAATCCGCAGGCGGATATTTCGTCACCGGCACGGTGAAGGATTTGGAGCCGACCTGATAGATGATCTTGCCGTTTTGTCCGTTGTCGGTCGATATCTGCGACTGCCCGAACATGATGACGTTCCTGTAGACGTAGCCGGTGCCCTGGCGGGTGATACCGTCGGTGGTGACGCTGACCGTCGCCTCCTTGCCGTTGATGGCCAGCACGCGAAAGCTCGCACTCTTGCCGATGTCGGCGGAATAGCCGCCCCAGCTTCCCATGAGGATGCTGTCGGAACCCGGCGCCGCCTGTTTCTGCAAAGTCGCGCTCTGCTTGCCAACGCCCGAGGAGAACAGGAGCACTAGGTTCTTGCCGTCCTTGGTGCCGACCGTGACGTTGCCGTAGCTTATCGTTGCACCATTGACCTCGCCGATACCGCGCTCGGTGTGCCCGTTATGGGTGTACTCGATTTGGGCCCTGGCCCCGCGGATGTTCACGACCTTGAAGCCGACGGCCTGGTTGTTGCCTGCCCAATTGCCCTTCCAGTCACCCACCAGACTGCTCTGGTGATACACCCGCTCGTTGGCGGGCGAAATCTGGCTGGTGCTCGATGTGACGATGGCCATTGGATTGCTCGGCGGATTTGTCTGACAGACCCGCTTCTGTTCGCGCGCCGGACGGCGAAGTCAGAACTTTATCCGGAAACAACGGGAAGCAGGCCGATTAGGGCCACGCAGCAGTTAACGCGTGGTTAAATTCGACCGCGGGCGGGACAGGGCAAAAGGTCTCATTCGGGGTGGTGCGGATCAGCGCCCCCAGCGGTCCGACCAGATTTTCTCGCCGATCAAGCAGCTGACCCGTGGCTCCTTGTCGGCAACGCGCCTCACGGGGCGCTCCGGCATGCGGCCCGCGACCTCCATCAGGAGCTTGGTGCGGATCGCTTCCTTGAACTTGTCGCGATCCTTGATCGTGATGACGAAGGAGCCGGGACCGCCGATAACGCAGTCCTCGTAGTAGTAGTCGAGATTGTCGATATCCATGGTCGAATAGGACGGCTCCTTGACCATGATCGGCAGGCCGTTGATGACGATGCCCTTCTCGAGCGCGGCGTCGCGCGCGGCCGTCACCGGGCCGCCATTGTTGTTCGGGCCGTCACCGGAAATGTCGATCACGCGGCGCAAGCCGCGATAGGGATCCTCGTCGAACAACGGCATCGCGAACGTGATCGCCCCGGAGATCGAGGTGCGCGAGGCGCGCCGGATCGGCGTCTTCAAGATCTCGGCGGCGACCGCGTCCGCCGTCTCCGGTCCGTCCACCAGCCGCCACGGGATGATGATCTTCTGGTCGCTGGAAGCGGCCCATTCGAAGTAAGTCACCGCGATCCGGCCATTCGGCCCGAGCTTCAGCGCCTGGAGGAATTCCTTCGACTGGATCGCCTGCGCATAGCCTTCGCGCTGGATCGCGAGTTCGTCCATGTCCATGGAGTAGGAGACGTCGACCGCGAGGACCAGCTCGACATCGACCGTCTGCGCGTCCCGATCGGCCGCTAGCCGTTGTGGCGAACTCTTGCTCGGTTCAAATTTGGGCCCTGGTGCCGCGATGCCCGCGACATCCCCTCCGGCGAGTACGCCGGCCACCAGCACAGCCCCGATCGAGAACAGCATGCGCATCGCAGTCTCCCGTCGTATGACGCGATGGTGACATGCAATCGCCTTGCCGCAAAGTCCGAAGATCGCTTGCGCTTCACATTCCGGTTAGGAATTCGCGAGTTGGGAATGCGCACGTCACGCAAAGCTGCCGCCGTGTTGCCGCGCTTGCGCCACGGGGACATGCGCGATCGCTCACGCCAACATTCCGGAGCGTCCAGCAGCATCGAGCCGAAGACAGACCTTCCCCGCCCACTTGTCCGGTGCGATTTCCATGCTAGGTTGGATGTACAGATGGGGATGGAGTCCCCCGACAACCGCCCGTCGGCCTGTGACCGTAGTGGGCTGATGACTCCTGCTCGAGGAGGGGCAATCTCAAAGCCTCGGCCTTTGGCGGGAGCATGGACAAACCCGCCGATGGCGGGTTTTTTGTTGCCTGAAGGCGAAGGTCAGGGCGTGACGACGACGACACCGAATGCTGCGCGTGCGGGGCTGCCCAGGGGGATCTGGGTGCTCGGCTTCGTCTCGATGCTGATGGACGTCTCCTCCGAGATGATCCACGCGCTGCTGCCGGTCTATCTCGTCACCGTGCTCGGGGCCTCCACGCTCACGGTCGGCTTCATCGAGGGCATTGCGGAGGCGACCGCCTCGATCACGAAGATCTTCTCCGGCGCATTGTCCGACTGGCTCGGCCGGCGCAAGCTCCTCGCGGCGCTCGGCTACGGCCTAGCCGCGCTGACAAAACCGCTGTTCCCGCTTGCCCCCAGCGTCGGTTGGCTGATTGCCGCGCGCTTCATCGACCGCGTCGGCAAGGGTATTCGCGGCGCACCGCGCGATGCGCTGATCGCCGACATTGCACCTGCGGGTCTGCGCGGCGCGAGCTTCGGCCTGCGGCAGTCGCTCGACACCATCGGCGCATTCGTCGGACCGCTCGTGGCGATCGGCCTGATGTGGTGGACGGCAGATAATTTTGCCCTCGTCTTCTGGGTAGCGGTGCTGCCGGCCTTCCTGTCTTTCGGCCTGATCGCATTCGCGGTGAGCGAGCCGGAGCCGGACCCAAGCCGGGAGACTACGAAGAATCCGCTGAACACCTCCGCCATGCGGCAGCTCGGATCCGTGTACTGGCGCGTCGTCGCGGTCGGCGTGGTGTTCACGCTCGCGCGCTTCAGCGAGGCCTTTTTGATCCTGCGCGCGCAGAACATCGGTCTCTCGGCGATGTGGGTGCCGGCGGTGCTGGTGCTGATGAACGTGGTCTATGCCCTGTCGGCCTATCCGGCCGGCGTGCTGTCGGACCGGATCAACCGGACCGGCCTGCTCGCGCTCGGCCTCGTCTTCCTCGCCGGCGCCGATCTCGCGCTCGCGCTGCTGCCTAGCCTCGCGGGCCTCGCGCTCGGCGTCGTGCTGTGGGGGCTGCACATGGGATTGACCCAAGGCCTGCTGTCGGCCCTCGTCGCCGACGCCGCGCCGCCGAGCCTGCGCGGCACCGCATTCGGCTATTTCAACCTGTTCACCGGACTGGCCTTGCTAGCCGCAAGCGTGATCGCCGGCGCGCTGTGGGATGCCTACGGTCCTGCGGGCACGTTTTTGGCCGGGCTCGGCTTCGCGCTGGTCGCGCTCGCAGGGCTGCTCGCCGTCGGCAATGGTCTGGCAGCGGAGGACAAATGATGATGGAGGAGCGTTCGTCGTGTTGAGCGGAGTGATCGCAATCGTGGTCGGCAGCGTTCTCGGCGGCTGCGCGCGCTATTTCGTCTCGGGCGCGATCGCGCGGCGGCTGGGCGAGACCTTTCCCTGGGGCACCATGACCATCAACATCACCGGCGCCTTCCTGATCGGCATTTTCGGCGCGCTGGCAACCCATCCCGGCTCGATCTTCGCCGCGCCCAATCCATGGCTGTTCGCGGTGACCGGGTTCCTCGGCTGCTACACCACGGTGTCCTCGTTCAGCCTGCAGACGCTGACACTCGCGCGCAACGGCGAGCCGATGCATGCGCTCGGCAATGTCGCGCTCTCGGTCGGGCTTTGCCTTGCCGCCGTCAGTTGCGGCTTTGTCATCGCTGACGGTCTTGGAGGCTAGAGGCGGATGACCGTTCCCTCCTCCACCGACCGCTGGCGCAGCGCGATGCTCTATGCCTGGGTTTCCTTCGGCAGCGTCCTTGGCGGCCTCGCGCGCTATTTCGTCTCCCTCGTGCTCGACACCGGCCCGGGCTTCCCCGTCGCGACGCTGTTCATCAATGCCACGGGATCGCTCATCATCGGCTTCTACGCAACGCTGACCGGCCCCGACGGCCGCGTGCTGGCGCGGCCCGAGCACCGGCAGTTCGTCATGACCGGGTTTTGCGGCGGCTACACCACCTTCTCGGCCTTCAGCCTGGAGACCTTCCGCCTGTTCCACGGCGGCATGAAATACACGGCACTCGCCTATATCGCGGCATCCGTCATCTGCTGGCTGGTGTCCGTGTGGCTCGGCCATATGATGGCAAGCCGCTACAACCGCTTGACGAGGAGCTGACCATGCAAATCCCCAATCAGGCTGTTTCGCTCCGGATCTTCATCGGCGAGAGCGACCATTTCGGCGGCAAGCCGCTTTACGAAGCGATCGTGATGACGGCGCGCGAGCGGCATCTCGCGGGCGCCACCGTGCTGCGCGGCCCGATGGGGTTTGGCAAGTCGAGCCGGCTGCACACCTCGAAGATCCTGCGGCTGTCGGAAGACCTGCCGCTGCTGATCGAGATCGTCGACAGCGAGGACAGCATCAACGCATTCCTGCCCATCCTGGATGGCATGATGTCGAGCGGCCTGATCACCTTGGAGAAGGTGCAGGTCCTGCAATATGGTGAGAGGACCGCACACTGAGCACCGCGGCTGAACCGAGCCCGCCGTTTCCGGGAGGCGGAATGAACGACACCGTTACCAAGCCTAAAACCAGGACGAAGACCAAGGTCGAGCGGCCCAAGCTGCACAAGGTCATCCTGATCAACGACGACTTCACGCCACGCGAATTCGTCACGATGATCCTCAAGGCCGAGTTCCGCATGACCGAGGATCAGGCCTACAAGGTCATGATCACCGCGCACAAGCTGGGCGCCTGCGTGGTCGCCGTGTTCACCAGGGACGTCGCCGAAACCAAGGCCACCCGCGCCACCGACGCCGGCCGCGCCAAGGGCTATCCGCTGCTGTTCACGACGGAGCCCGAGGAATAGGGCTTCATGTTGCGACGATGAATGATCTTCATCTCATCGCGCATCAGGCCATCACCACCGGCGTCTCTTCGGCGAGCCCGTACACGCGTTGCGCCTTCGAAAACCCTGCGATCGGAAATTCGCCGAGCTCGCGCCAGTCATGGCGGCAGGCGTTCGCGAAGACTTCCGAGACCACGACGGTCCGCCCCAGCCTGCCCGTGATCTTCTCAAGCCTTGCCGCGAGATTGACGGCGGGGCCGATGCAGGTGAAGTCGAGGCGATTGCCGCCGCCGATATTGCCGTAGAGGATGTTGCCGACGTGCAGCGCGACGCCGAAGCGGAAGCGCTCGACGATGTCGCCGACCGGGAAAGCGAGCGCCTCGACGCTGGCGCGGGATTCGCGCGCGGCCTCCAGCACGCGGGTGCAGACATGGGCGGCATCGCCGACATATTCGTCGATCGGGAACACCGCGAGCAGGCCGTCGCCCATGAACTTCAGCACCTCGCCGCCATGGCCCCGGATCGCGGTGACCTGGCAGTCGAAATACTGGTTGAGGATCTCGACCACGGTCTCGGCCGGCAGCCGGTCCGACAGCGCAGTGAAACCGCGCAGATCCGAGAGCCAGATCGCAGCCTGCATGGTGTCGTTGTGGCCGCGTCGGATCTGGCCGCCGAGGATGCGCGCGCCGGCACGGTTGCCGACATAGGTGTCGAGCAGCATCTCGGCGGTGCGGCGCAGGCTGATGATCTCGCTGACGCGCGCGAGCGGTGCCGCAAGGGTCCGGATCGCCGCGATGTCGTCGTCGCTGAAGCCGCCGGGCTGCCGCGTCACCCAGCTCGTCGCGTGGATCGAGCCGTCGAGATAGTGCATCGGCATCGCGAGGTAGTCGGTCACGCCTTCGGCGCGCATGTCGTCGAGGAACGGAAACCGCTTGCTGTCCGGGTCGTCCATCCGTCCCCGGACCTCCAGCCCCTCCTCGAACACGATCCGGAGCGGGCTCCTGGCGAATTCAGGCGTGTCCAGAATCTCGAAATCGACAGTACCAATCTCGACCTTCTGACCTTCCCGCCAAATGAAATTGCGGCCGAAGATTTCCGGATGCAGCGTTCGGATGAAGATACCGAACCGCGACAGCGGCAGGCCGACCGCGACCAGATGCTCGCAGACCTCGGCGATCATCTCGGAAGGGGTCCCAGACGACCTCGCACCGTCGATCAGCCAGTTGGTGATGCGCTGGATCTCGGAGTTTTGCATGACCGCATTTGCGGACGAAGTTGTGGGGACGTCAAGCTGCGCGGTGGGCTAGTACCGCGACACGAATGCTCTAGCGGCCGACCTGCCCGCGATCCCGAATGAAGTGATCGGCGAGCACGCAGGCCATCATGGCCTCGCCGACGGGCACGGCGCGGATGCCGACACAGGGGTCGTGGCGGCCCTTGGTCATGATCTCGGTGTCGGCGCCCTTGCGATCGACAGTGAGGCGCGGCTGGAGGATCGACGAGGTCGGCTTCACCGCGAAGCGGACCACCACCGGCTGTCCGGTGGAGATGCCGCCCAGAACGCCGCCGGCATGGTTGGAGAGGAAGCGCGTGCCATCATTGCCTGTGCGCATCTCGTCGGCGTTCTCTTCGCCGGTGAGCTCGGCCGCGCCAAAGCCGGCACCGATCTCGACGCCCTTCACGGCGTTGATGGTCATCATCGCACCCGCGAGATCAGAATCGAGTTTTGCGTAGATCGGGGCACCTAAGCCTGCCGGCACGCCTTCGGCGACGACCTCGATCACCGCGCCGATCGACGAGCCGCTCTTGCGGATGCCGTCGAGATAGGTCTCGAAGAAGGCGGCCTTGTCCTTGTCCGGACAGAAGAACGGATTTTTGGCAATCTCGTCCCAGTCCCATTTGTCGCGGTCGATCTTGTGCGGGCCGATTTGCACCAGCGCGCCGCGGACCTTGACGTCGGGCAGCACTTTTCGCGCGATCGCACCGGCGGCAACGCGCATCGCGGTCTCGCGCGCCGAGGAGCGGCCGCCGCCACGATAGTCGCGCAGGCCGTATTTGGCCTCATAGGTGAAGTCGGCATGTCCGGGACGAAACTTGTCCTTGATCTCGGAATAGTCCTTCGAGCGCTGGTCGGTGTTCTCGATCAGGAGCCCGATCGGGGTGCCCGTCGTCACCTGCACGCCGGTCTCCGGATGCGCCATCACGCCGGACAGGATTTTCACCTGGTCCGGCTCCTGGCGCTGGGTGGTGAAGCGCGATTGGCCGGGCCGACGGCGGTCGAGATCCTGCTGGATATCGGCCTCGGTGAGCGGGATCATGGGCGGACAGCCGTCGACCACGCAGCCGATCGCCACCCCATGGCTCTCGCCGAAGGTGGTGACGCGGAACATGTGGCCGAAGGTGTTGAAGGACATCGCTGCTCGCTGGGTCGGTTCGGGCGTGTGGTAACGCGCGGGGGGCCGGGGGTCAAACCCATAGCCACCGTGGATGACGGCGAACCGACCTAACTAAACTTCTCAAGCCGCCCGTCGCGGAAGACGTAGACGGCGCCCTGCTCGATATAGAGCTCGGCGGCGCTGGCCGGCGTCTCAAGGCCGAGCGAAACCATCAGGGCCCGGCAAGTCCCGCCGTGGGCGACGGCGACGGTGTCGGTCCGGAGCTCGTTGTACCAGGCCCGCACGCGGACCTGCACATCGGCGTAGGTCTCCCCGTCCGCGGGGCCGACCGTCCATTTGTCGGCGAGGCGCCTGGCATAGACGTCCGGATCGGCCGCCTCGCTCTCGGCCAGCGTCAGCCCTTCCCAGCTGCCGTAGCCGATCTCGCGCAGGCGATCGTCGAGCGCGTAGTCCGCCGGCGGCAGTTCGAGCTTGCCGCGCGCGAGTTCCATGGTCTGGCGTGCACGCCCGAGCGGGCTCGACACGTAGGGTAACGCCGCCTTGTCCTTGCCGTCGCGCTTGAAGAGATCCGCCAGCACGCCGCCGGCCTGCACGGCCTGACCGCGTCCACGCGCGTTCAGCGGAACGTCCTTGGTGCCCTGAAGCCTCCCGAGCGCATTCCACTCGGTCTCACCGTGGCGAAGGTAATAGATCGTGGGCACCGGCATTCCAGATTTATAAGCTAGTCCTTGCCGCCGAACGAGATGTCCGGCGCGTCCGGGCGCTTCATGCCGAGCACGTGATAGCCGGAATCGACGTGATGCACCTCGCCGGTGACGCCGCGCGCGAGGTCGGAGAGGAAATACAGCGCGCTGCCGCCGACGTCTTCGATCGAGACGTTGCGCCGCATCGGCGCGTTGTTCTCGTTCCACTTCAGGATATAGCGGAAGTCGCCGATGCCGGATGCCGCGAGCGTCTTGATCGGGCCGGCCGAGATCGCGTTGACGCGGATGTTCTTCTCGCCGAGATCGGCGGCGAGATAGCGCACGCTGGCCTCCAGCGCGGCTTTCGCCACGCCCATCACGTTGTAGTGCGGCATCCACTTCTCGGCGCCGTAATAGCTGAGCGTGATGAGCGAGCCGCCATCGCTCATCAGCTTCTCGGCGCGCTGCGCCACGGCCGTGAACGAGTAGCAGGAGATCAGCATCGACTTGGAGAAATTCTCCGGCGTGGTGTCGACGTAGCGGCCGTCGAGCTGCTCGCCATAGGCGATCGCATGCACCAGGAAGTCGATCTTGCCCCACTTCTCCTTCAGCACTGCGAAGGCGGCGTCGATGGTCGCGGCATCGGTGACGTCGCAATGGCCGAGCACGAGGCCGCCGATCTCGGCAGCGAGCGGCTCGACGCGCTTCTTGAGCGCATCGCCCTGATAGGTGAAGGCGAGCTCGGCGCCGGCTGCGTGGCATGCCTTGGCGATGCCCCAGGCGATCGAGCGGTTGTTGGCAAGGCCGAGGATGACCCCGCGCTTGCCCTGCATCAGACCTGAATTCTGCGCCATTTGCTAACGTCCCGTCGAGCTCTCGTTGAGGTCTGGAGGTACACCAGCCCTCCTTCGCGGTACAGTCCTAATACGCGGCGTTAACGCTGTTTCAAGCGCCGGAATAGCCGTTCCGTTCGGGTGTTATGATGATTGAGGCGCTCGCGCCGGACAGCAGGACGTCAAGACGGCATGAGTGCGTTTCGCCAGAGTGTGGAAGCCATGATCCCGGCGTTGCGCCGCTACGCCCGCGCGCTCACGCGCGATGCGGATGCGGCCGACGACCTGGTGCAGGATACGCTGGTGCGGGCGCTGCGTTCGGAGCGCCTGTTCCTCGGAGGCGATGTCAGGAGCTGGCTCTATACGATCCTAACCAACCTCAACAAGAACCGGCGGCGCTCGCTGGCAAGGCGCCCGCAATTCACGCAGCTGACGGAGAACAATCCGGATGCCAGCGGGACCGAGGCCGAAGGGCGCGACATCGAGAAGGCGCTGGCGACGCTGGTCGAGGAGCAGCGCTCGGTGCTTCTGCTGGTGATGCTGGAGGGCATGAGCTACCGCGAGGTCGCCGACATCCAGGGCGTGCCGATCGGCACCGTGATGTCGCGCCTGGCGCGAGCGAGAGCCCACGTTAAAGCCTCGCTGGAAGGTGAGCGCCCGGCGCTCAAGCGGGTGAAGTGATGGCAGTGTTGATGCATCGCGCAGGTCGCTTCGCCTGCATGGCGCGGGAAGCAGCGCAGTTGAACTGCGAAAGACATTTTGGGCCGCAGAGCCAGAGACGATCGATATGAACGACCATAATATTCCCATTACCGAAGACGAGCTGCACGCCTATGTCGACGGCGAGCTGCCGGCCGAGCGCCGCGCCGACGTCGAGGCCTGGCTTGCCGCACACCCTGACGATGCCGGACGCGTGCAGTCCTGGCGCGCCATGGCCGAGATGCTTCACGCGCGTTACGACTCTGTCGTCCAGGAGCCGGTGCCGGCCCGGCTGGAGCTCGAGCGGCTGGAGCGCCGTCCCCGGCAATGGCTCTATGGCGCCGCGGCGGCTGTGCTGGTCGCCTTCGTGGCCGGCGGCACCGCCGGTTGGGTGGCGCATGGCGCGGCCAACGCCCCCTCGACCTTCCAGAGCTTTACAGCGGACGCGCTCGACGCCCACCGCCTCTATGTCGTCGAGGTTCGCCACCCCGTCGAGGTCGGCGGCAACGAGCGCGACCATCTCCAAGCCTGGCTGACCAGGCGTTGCGGCTGGACCGTGTTCGCGCCGAACCTGGAGGCGAGCGGGCTGAAGCTCGTCGGCGGCCGGCTCTTGCCGGGGCCGAACGGTCCGGCGTCGTTCCTGATGTATGAGGGCGCCTCGGGCGAGCGGTACACGATCTACACCGCCAAGACCGAGACCGGCGCGACTCAGATGCGCTACGCCAAAGCCGACAAGGACGGCGCACTGTTCTGGGCCGAGCGCGGCGTCGGCTACGTCGTCAGCGGCGGCAGCGATCGCGATCGCCTGACCAAGGTCGCGCAGGCGGTCTACGACCAGGCCGAGAAAAACGGTACCTGAGCAACCGCTTGAAGGCGGTGCCTCGATTCCGACATTGAAAATTTGGAATCAAGACATGGGTGCGTCTCATTATCGCACCGGATGCTCACGAGAAAATGAGTAGCGTTCGATCCGCCGATCGACGCGGGCGGCCTCGATTGGGGTTTTTGGTACCGCGCTGGTCCCCCTCTCGAGGCCGCACCTATTATCGACTGCCCCGCCGGACAGCCGACACGTCGAACCACATGAGCCGAGAGGCGCTCTCACGCCTCAGGCATATGACGAGCATCATCTGTTGAGAGATGCTCTGGTCCTTTGGGAGACCCCCCTTCAGTTGCGATCTCGCCCTAAAGCGCGATGGCTCGCGCTTTAGCAATTTTCTTTGCGCATGATCTTTTCGGAAAACGGCTGAACGCCGCATGAACGCCTCGCTCTCACGCGGCCCTCCGGGTCCGGATCATGCTTTAGCCAAGCCCGCTACGTGGATTGTAGGGGTGTTGGTCCCGCCACTTCTCCATCAATGCCTCAAGCTCGGCGTCGTTCCCGTCCGGTAGCATAATCCTGATGGTGACGAAGAGATCCCCGGTTCCGCCAGTTTTTGGCAATCCCTTGCCCTTGAGGCGGAAGGTCCGGCCGCTGGAGGTGTTTTTCGGGACCGACAGTTCCACGGCATTGCCGAGGGTCGGCACGCGGACCTTGCCGCCGAGCACCGCCTCGTAGAGCGTGACCGGCAGGTCGATCCTGAGGTCGGCACCCTCGATCTTGAAGAACGGGTGCGGCGCGATGTTGATCGTGATCAGGAGATCGCCCGGCGGATGGCCCTGGGCGCTCTCGCCCTGCCCTCGCAACCGGATCTGCTGGCCCTCGGTGACGCCGGCCGGAATCTTGACGTTGAGCTCCTTGCCCGTCGGCAACCGGACGCGCTTCTCGCCACCCTTGACCGATTCTTCCAGCGAGACGCTCATCGCGACATTGACGTCGAGATCGAGGCCGATCCCTCCGGTGTCGAATTCGAACTGCCCGGCGCCGCCGGCCCCGGGCCGCGCACCACGCGTCCCGCCGAACATGCTGTTGAGGATGTCCTCGAACGCGCCGCCGCCCTGACCAGGGCCCGCGCCGCCGCTGCGGAACGTATAGCTTTCGAACCCGCCGGGACCCGCACGGCCGCGCGGCCCGCCGCCGCCCGGAAAACCCTGGAAGCGCGGCTTGCCGTCGGCGTCGATCTCGCCGCGGTCGAACTGCTTGCGCTTGTCCTCGTCGCCGATGATCTCGTTCGCCGAATTGATCTCGGAGAAGCGCTCGGCGGCCTTGGGGTCATCCTTGTTGCTGTCGGGATGGTGCTTCTTGGCAAGCTTGCGATAGGCGCTCTTGATCGCGGCAGCGTTGGCGCTCCGCGGCACCCCCAAGACCTCATAGGGGTCGCGCATCCGTCACGTCTCCTTCAAGAAATCGAATTGTTCAAAGGGCTCCCCGCCCCATCTGCTCGTCATGTGGGAGGCGAGTGGCATTTTTGCAACTAGCCGCAGAGCCGATTCCTAGCTCCGCCACGGCTTTAGCGTATGAATCTCCCAACGGCCACGGCTGCTTTGGCAGCCGGCGCCCTGGAGCCAGCTTTCGGTGCTGCCATTGACGTAGCTCGCCAGGAAGTCCCGGCACTTGCGGCCGTCCTCGGCAGCGTAGGACTGCGCGATCGGCGTCACCGAACCACGCGCACCGGTTTCCGGATTCTCCCAGTGCTGGCTGGAATCCTTGTCGCCCTTGCTCAGCACGTCGGAGGCGGCGTTACGGGCGAAGGCAAGATCGGTGTCGGTCGGCGGGGCGTCCTTTGCCGCCCGCGCGATCGAGCCGGTCAGGTCACTGTCGTCGGCCTTGGCGTAGGCGCTGGTGTCGTTGCGGGAAAAGCTGCAGCCGCCGGAGCCGAGCCCGATCAGAATCATTGTCATGACAAAGCCGGACGGCCGGATCGCCGATAGGCCAACGCGTCCCCATGCCCTATATAGGGCGGTAGCGGACAACAACGCGTTTTGGGCCGCTGGACGCAATTCGGACTCCGGACATGACCGACACGACCTCGATGAAACACCAGACACCCTTAACATCCGGTGATTTCACCGCCGCCGACGAGCCATTTGCGCTGTTCGAGGCCTGGCTGAACGAGGCGATCAAGACTGAGCCGAACGATCCGAACGCCATGGCGCTCGCAACCGTCGACCCCGACGGGCTGCCAGACGTCCGCATGGTGCTGATGAAGGGCTTCGATGCCGACGGTTTCGTCTTCTACAGCCACATCGCGAGCCAGAAGGGCCGCGAACTCGCCGCAAATCCTAAGGCGGCGTTACTTTTTCACTGGAAGTCACTGCGCCGTCAGGTCCGCATCCGCGGCAACGTGACGCCGGTGACCGACGCCGAGGCCGACGCTTACTTCGCCACCCGTCCCAAGCAGGCGCAGATCGGCGCCTGGGCGAGCAAGCAGTCCGAGGCGCTGGAAAGCCGCTTCGCCTTCGAACAAGCCATCGCCAAAGTCGCGGCCAAGCACATCATCGGCGAGGTGCCGCGGCCGCCGGGCTGGAGCGGCTGGCGCATCACGCCCTCGCGTATCGAGTTCTGGCACGACCGCCCGTTCCGCCTGCACGACCGTATCGAATTTCGCCGTGACGCGGCCGGCCAGCCATGGTCCAAGACGCGGATGTATCCCTGAGCTTAGGCCGACCTGAAAGATGTCCATGCCGCATTCGTCCAATGCGCCGCGCCGCACGCTGCTCCTGACCGGAGCGAGCCGCGGCATCGGCCACGCCACAGTGATCCGCTTCTCGTCGGCGGGCTGGCGCGTCATCACCTGCTCGCGGCATCCCTTCCCCGAGGACTGTCCGTGGGACGCCGGCCCCGAGGATCACATCCAGGTCGACCTCGGCAACCCCCTGGACACCGCGCGCGCGATCACCGACATCCGCAACCGGCTCGAAGGCGGCATGCTGCATGCGCTCGTCAACAACGCCGCGATCTCGCCGAAGGGGCCGGGTGGCTCGCGGCTTGGCTCGGTCGACACCGACCTCGACACCTGGACGCACGTCTTCCACGTCAATTTCTTTGCGCCGATCATGATCGCGCGGGGATTGATCGAGGAGTTGAAGGCGGCCAGGGGCTCGGTCGTGAACGTCACCTCGATCGCGGGCTCGCGCGTGCATCCCTTTGCGGGCGCCGCCTATGCCACATCGAAAGCTGCGCTTGCATCCCTGACGCGCGAAATGGCCTCCGATTTCGGCCGCGTCGGCGTCCGCGTCAACGCGATCGCGCCGGGCGAGATCGACACCTCGATCCTGTCGCCGGGCACCGAGAAGATCGTCGACCAGCAGATCCCGATGCACCGGCTCGGCACGCCCGACGAGGTCGCCAAGATCATCTACGTGCTGTGCACGGACACCAGCTCTTACGTCAACGGCGCCGAGATCCACATCAACGGCGGCCAGCACGTGTAAAGGCCAGGCAGGCGAAGCATGGGCCGGTTCGCGAGCACTGCGTCACTCTACGAGCATTTGCGGCCGCCCTACCCGAGCGAATTCTTTCGCAGCGTCGCGCACAAGCTTGGTCTCACCAAACAGAGCAGCCTGATAGACCTCGGCACCGGACCCGGACTCTTGGCGCTCGGCTTCGGCCCCTATGTCGGCCGCGTTGTCGGCGTCGATCCCGAGCCCGAGATGATCGAGGCGGCGCGACGCGCCGCAGCGGGCGCAGGGCGGAATATCACGCTGATCGAAGGCAAGGCCGAAACGCTGGCTCCCGACATCGGCAGCTTCGATGTCGTGACGATCGGGCGCGCCCTGCATTGGATGGATCGCGACCTGACGCTTGCACTGCTCGACCGGCTCGTCGCGCACGACGGCGCAATTGCCATCTGCGCCTCATTCTCGGCCACCGACGGCCGCAACCCGTGGCTTGACGGCTACAATGAAGCGCGCCGCCGATGGTCACCGGCCAAGCTGTGGGAGGAGGCCGGTCGGGGCACGCGGACTCACCGCGACCTCCCAGCATTCTTTCGCGGCAGTTCGTTTCAGCCCGCTGAACTCGTCTCAATCGAGACCAGCCATCTGGTCGGCCTGCACGACCTGGCGAAACGCACCCTCACCTACTCGTCGTCATCGCCGGAAGCGCTTGGCGAAAATGCCGACGCGATGCTGCGCGATGTCGGGCAGCATCTCGCTCCCTTCAGTCGCGACGGTGCTATCGCCGAGACCGTCGTCTCGACGGCCCAGATCGTGAAGCGCTAGATGATTTTCCCGCTCGAAGCGCGGGAAGCAAGGCGATCCAGACAACGCCGCCGCAGGACCTGGATCGCCTTTACCCTTCCGTTCCTCAATCGACTCGAATCCGACGCGACCGATCGCGCAGCCGCGGAGCGGCCGTGCTGAACGCAGTCGAGCAGTCGTCGTCGTTCTCACCGTCGAGCAGCGGAGCACCACAGTGCCGGCACATGCGCGCCGACATCGACGACGCCTTGCCGCTCGCCAGGACCTGACGGTAATTCGCCAGATCGATGACGTTGCGGGGCGACGTTATGTGTTTTTCAACCATGGCTGTTCCTCGCGGCTAACATGCTGCTTATCGCAGACAAGTTTCGCGCAAACGTTCAGCCCACTGCTCAAATTTTACCGGAGGAATTGGGGCGGCGGGCACACATCACGGCGCGGCCTCAATCCCGCTCTATTCTGCGACACCAACCATCGTGTCTCGTTGAACAGCGTAAGGTCTCGGTAGGTATCAAAGCCACTTCTTCCACTTGAAGAGCCAGTACGGGACGATCGCGGCGGCGAGCATCATCACCAGCGCCATCGGATAGCCGTGGACCCATTCGAGTTCCGGCATCGCCTTGAAATTCATGCCGTAGATCGAGGCGATCAGCGTCGGCGGCATCAGGACAACGGCCATGACCGAAAACAGCTTGATGATGTTGTTCTGCTCGAGATTGACGACGCCGAGCATGGCGTCGAGCACGAAGGTGATCTTGCTGGAGAGATAAGAGGCGTGGTCGGTCAGCGAGGCGACGTCGCGCTGCATGGTCTTGAGCTGCTCGCGCATGTCCTTCGACCATTTCACGCCCTCCACCACCGCGGAGAGGAAGGTGACGACGCGGCCGATCGACACCAGGCTTTCGCGAACCTTCGAGGTCAGGTCGCCCTTGCGGCCGATCGAGATCAGGATCTGGGAATATTGCTTGGCGTGGCCGTGGCGCTCGCTCTCGGGCTCGAAGATGTCGTGCGAGACCTGGTCGATCTCCGCGCCGCAGCGCTCCAGGATGTCGGCGCAGCGGTCGATCACGGCGTCCAGCAGTTCCATCAGCACCATCTCGCCGGTGATCGCGGGCGTGCAGGAACGGGCCAGCTTGGCCTCGACCAGCGCAAACGGCTTGGGCTGGTCGTAGCGCACCGTCACCAGGCGATGGTCGCCGAGAATGAAGGTCACAGCCGTGGTCCGGGGCATGTCGGTGTCGGACTGGCACATCAGCGTTGCCGTCATGTAGCGGGCGCTGTTCTCGATATAGAGGCGGCTGGAGATCTCGATCTCCTGCATGTCCTCCCGGGTCGGGATCGCAATACCGGAGAGCCGCTCCACCGCCTTGTCCTCAGCCGCGGTCGGGTTGACCAGGTCGATCCACACCGCATGCTCTGGAACCGCCGCGAGGTCTTCGACAACCGCTTTCTTGAGGGAGGAGTCGGTGGGAACGAACACAGAAAACATGCACAACTCCAGCAGGGGCCTGCGACAGACTGACAGCCCTTAGCGCGATTCTGACAAGTTCATGATGACAAGCACATTAACGGAGCGTTTGCATTTGTGGCGGCGCCGTGGCCCAACCGTGGCACGGAATCGACAGTCGGGCGTGCTTTACCTAAAAACCAGCACAGGAGCGCAAAACTTGCGGCAAAAAAGCCACAGCTCGGCTCTTGCAGCGCGGGAAAAGGTCCGAAACGCTGGAATTGTGGCAGATTTCAACGATAATAGGGCCCAACGGAGTCGTGGTTTGGGCGCGTCTCAAGCCCCGCGAAAGCTAGTTGTTGTCGATTGGAACCAAATCATGTCGTCGCTGAAAGTTATGCTGGGTATTTTGGCCGCTGGCCTGATGCTGTCGGGCTGCATGCAGGCCACACATTTTGAAGCGACCGACACCAAGGCCTTCAAGCCGAAGGACAAGGAACTCCTCGCCAAGGTCCGGTACGAGAACACCCCGGTCGCCGAGCCGTTCCGCCGCGCCATCGTCGATTACCACCGCAAGGAATCGCCGGGCTCGATCGTGGTCGATTCCGACAACCATTACCTCTACTGGGTGATGGATGGCGGCAAGGCGATCCGCTACGGCATTACCGTCGGCGAAGAAGCCATGGCATGGTCGGGCATTGCCAAGGTTGGCAGCATGACCGAGTGGCCGGCCTGGCATCCAACCCCGGGCGAGATTTCGCGACTGGGCGTGCCGACCTACGTTGCACCGGGTCCGGACAATCCGATGGGCTCCCGCGCGATGTATCTCTACTCCGGCGGCAAGGACACGCTGTTCCGCATTCACGGCACCAACCAGCCGGAATATATCGGCGCCTCGATCTCGTCGGGCTGCATCCGCCTGACCAACGAGGATGCCATCGACCTCTATGGCCGCGTCAAGGTCGGCACCATCGTCGTGGTGCTCGAGCCGAAGCATGGCGACTCGCCCTACAATTCGCGCCTCGCGCTCGGCGGCAGCCAGACGGGCCAGGCGGGCAGCTACTGATCGCTTCCTGCTCTCGGACATTCAAAAGCGCCGGTTTTACCGGCGCTTTTTTGTTGCCGGCTTGTGCGGCTCGGCTTTGGTGCCATCGGCGGCCGACTTGTCCGCCGGCGCAGGGGATTTCTGCGCCGGCTCGTCATCAGCTCCGTCCTTGGCTCCATCCTTGGCCTCAGGCCTGGCCGCGACCTCGCGCGGCGGCGCCTCCTCGGGCCGTCCCGCCGGCAGCAACGGGGCGACCTGCGGCAGGGGATCCCAGACGTTCCACTGACAAATCCGGTAGTCGTTGCGCCGTTGCGCCAGGTCGAGATGGATGTGGTCCTCGTGATACCAGTCCGAGCCCGGACCGAGCACGGTGGAAAAGCGCGCGCAGACTGAATGCAGCACGCGCTCGCGCACATCGCGCGGCATGCCGCGGTCGGTCAGGCCGATCGACCGCCCGTTGGCGAGCTTGATGGCGCGGACGTCGAGCGCGTTGGCCTTGCCGTGTTCGGACAGCATCGCGCCGGCGACGCGGTTACGGCCTCGGCATTCGAAGCTGTCGAAATTGTCGAGATCGCTGATGGTCGAGCCGAGGCTCGCCGCCAGCGGCACCATGTCCTTGCGCACCCAATCGGCGATCGCGGACGCCATGGTGCAGCGGAGGATCGCCGCCGGCTTGACCGCCACCTTGCGCTTGTCCGGCAGCACGATCGCCTCCAGGCGCACCAGATCCTCGCCGCCGCAGGCGCCGGGGCCGCGAATATCGGGAATGGACGGCGCGACTGCGATCTCCTCGGTCAAGGCGAGCCGGCAGGCCGAGAGTTGCTTCTCGGGCGGCGGCGCGGCCTCGGCGGGCTTGGTCGCGCTCGGCTTGTCTGCGGAAGGCTTCCCCTCTGCCTCCGGCGCGGCCTCGTCCGTTGCTTGGGGGGCCTCCTCCGGACGGGGCTTTGGTAGCGGTATCCTGGCGGAGTGCACCTTCGTACGTGGCCGTGGTGTCCCGAGGCCAAAGATATCCAGCGGCGCAGCATATTTTCGTGCTTCTGCCCGCTCCGCCAGCACAAGCGACAGCCCGAGCGCAGCGGTAACCATTGCCGCGCCTGCGGACATATAGCCGCGACAAGACCATTTGCGGCGAAAGTCCGGCAGGCTAAAACTCATGACAATTCTTTGGCCCAGCGCTGAGAGCTATAAAAAGTCCAGCCCACCTCGGAGGAATGTCTGAATGCTTGGTTTGATGCAAGATTGGCCCCTGCTCTGCCACCGGATCATCGAACACGCCGCCAAGATTCATGGCAAGCAGGAGGTCGTTACGCGATCGGTCGAGGGACCGATCCATCGCACCACCTACGGCGAAATCCACAAGCGGGCGCTCAAGGTCTCGCAGGTGCTGGAGCGAGACGGCATCAAGCTCGGTGACCGGGTCGCAACGATCGCCTGGAACACCTGGCGCCATCTCGAGGTCTGGTACGGCATCATGGGGATCGGCGCCATCTGCCATACCGTCAATCCCCGCCTTTTCCCCGAGCAGATCGCCTGGATCATCAACCATGCGCAGGACCGCATCGTGATGACCGACCTCACCTTCGTTCCGGTCCTGGAGAAGATCGCCGACAAGCTGCCAAGCGTCGAACGCTACGTCGTGCTCACCGACAAGGCGCATTTGCCTGAGACCACGCTGAAGAATGTGGTCGCCTACGAGGACTGGATCGCGGAGGCCGACGGCAAATTCGAATGGAAGGACTTTGACGAGAACACGGCCGCCGCGATGTGCTACACATCCGGCACCACGGGCGATCCGAAGGGTGTTCTGTATTCGCATCGCTCCAACGTGCTGCACGCGCTGATGGCAAACAATGTCGATGCGCTCGGCACCAGCGCGTCCGAGACAATGCTGCCGGTGGTGCCGCTGTTCCATGCCAATAGCTGGGGCATCGCCTTCTCGGCCCCCTCGCAAGGCACCAAGCTGGTCATGCCCGGCGCCAAGCTCGACGGCGCCTCCGTCTACGAGCTGCTCTCGACCGAGAAGGTGACGCACACGGCGGGCGTGCCCACGGTGTGGCTGATGCTGCTGCAGCACATGGCCGCCAACAATCTGAAGCTGCCGGCTCTGAAGATGGTGATCTGCGGCGGCTCGGCGATGCCGCGCTCGATGATCAAGGCCTTCCTCGACATGGGCTCGAACGTGCGCCACGCCTGGGGCATGACCGAGATGAGCCCGATCGGCAGCGTCGCGGCGCTGAAGCCGCCGTTCCAGAATGCGACCGGTGAGGCGCGGCTCGACGTGCTGCAGATGCAGGGCTATGCGCCCTTTGCGGTGGAGATGAAGATCACCGACGATGCCGGCAAGGAGCTGCCCTGGGACGGCAAGACCTTCGGCCGTCTCAAGGTCTCCGGCCCCGCCGTCGCCAAGGCCTATTACCGCGTCGACAGCAACATCCTCGACGAGGAGGGCTTCTTCGACACCGGTGACGTCGCGACCATCGACGAGGCCGGCTACATGCGGATCACCGACCGCTCCAAGGACGTGATCAAGTCCGGCGGCGAGTGGATCTCCTCGATCGACCTCGAAAACCTCGCGGTCGGCCATCCCGCCGTGGCGGAGGCCGCCGTGATCGGCATCTATCATCCCAAATGGGACGAGCGGCCGCTGCTGATCGTGCAGCTCAAGCAGGGCCAGCAGGCCAGCCGCGAGGACATCCTGAAGTTCATGGACGGCAAGATCGCCAAATGGTGGATGCCTGACGACGTCGCCTTCGTCGAAGGCATTCCGCACACCGCGACCGGCAAGATCCTGAAGACCGCACTACGCGACCAGTTCAAGGATTACCGTTTCCCGAACGCGGCGGCGTAACCCTCGGTACCACCCTCCCCTGGAGGGCGTGAGCGCTCGACGCATTGAAGCCCCACAACGTCATGGCCGGGCTTGTCCCGGCCATCCACGCCTTGCCCCGCGGCACGGAGAACGTGGATGCCCGGGCATAGGCGAGCGGAAGCGACGCCGTCCTTCGGACGGCTATGCCCGGGCATGACGGTCTGGGCGCATGCGGAACCCTTGAATTTGCCTCCGGGCCGTGGTCTCAACGGCCCATCGTCGCGCCAAATCGGCCGACATCGCCCAAACCCCCGGCAGAGCTTCACCCTATGGCCCGCAGGTTTTCCGCTCCCTATCAGTCGGAGCCCGTGTCCAGCCTCGCGAGTTGGGCGCGCAATCTGGCCGTGTTCGCGGTGGTGGCGGTGGTGGTCTCGATCATCATCGTCCGCTTCGACTTCCTGGAGATGAGGCCGGCGCTGATGACGTTCTTCGGCGGGCTCGCGATCGCCGGCCTCTCGATCCTGTTTGGGCTCGCGGGCTTTGCCGCGATCTGGCAGAACGGCTCGCGCGGCATGGGGCGCATCCTGCTCGCCTTCCTCATCAACGGCGCGATCCTCGCTTATCCCGCTTATCTCGCCCTGCAATACCGCAAGCTGCCCCCGATCTACGACATCACGACCAACCCGATCGACCCGCCGCGCTTCGACGCGCTCGCGCATCTGCGCACCGGCGATGGCACCAACACCGCGGTCTATGCCGGCCTCTATTCGGCCGAGCAGCAGCGCCAGTTCTACCCGGACATCGAGCCGATCGAGCTGGAGATCCCCGTCGATCGGGCCTATGCGATCGCGCGCCAGCTCGTCATCAAGCGCAAATGGCTCGTCATCGACGAGCGCGAGCCGCAGCCGCCGCGCCGTATCGGTCGCATCGAGGCGGTGGCACGGACGCCGATCATGGGGTTCCGCGAGGACATCTCGATCCGGGTCGTGCCCGACGGTGACGATTCCCGCGTCGATATCCGCTCGGCGTCGCGCTATTTCGACAGTGATCTCGGCAGCAACGCCGCGCGCGTCAAAAAATTCATCGACGATCTCAACACCGCCGCCGACGCCGACGCGCTGAAACCGGTGAAGAAGACGCCGGTCGCGCCGCCGAAGGCACCGGCGAAGACGGTGAAGAAATGAGATCGGCGAATGGGGAGTAGCAAATAGCGAGTGGAAAGCACCTATTCGCTGCTCCCTATTCGCCATTCGCCCCTAAGCCATTCGATACGTTCCACCGATCACGGGATCGCCGTCCGTCGTCACCACGCCGCGCGCGACCAGATCTTCCAGATGCGCCAGGACCGAATAGCCGGCGGCCGTCGTCAGCCTGGGATCGATACCGATATAGATCGCGCGCACCATGGTCGGGATATCGGCCTCGCCCTTGGCTAGGCGATGCAGGATCGAGGCCTCGCGCGCCTTGCGGTGGCGGATCAGGAAGCGCACGAAGCGCTGGCCGTCCGGGATCTCCGGGCCGTGGCCTGAGAAATACAGATCCTCCTCGCGCCCGGCGAGGCGGTCGAGCGACTCCATGTAGTCGATCATCGAGCCGTCGGGCGGCGCCACGATCGAGGTCGACCAGCCCATCACGTGATCGCCGACGAAGTTGAATTTCCGTTCGGGCCAGGCGAAGGCGAGATGATTGGCGGTGTGGCCGGGCGTCGCCACGGCCTCCAGACGCCAGCCGTCGCCTTCGACGACGTCGCCATGGGCGATCCTGATATCGGGCGCGAAATCGCGGTCGGCGCCGGACTCCGGATTGTGCTTCTCGCTCTCGAAGCGCGGTCGCGAGGCACGGTGCGGGCCCTCGGCATAGACAGGCGCGCCGGTCGCCTGCTTGATCCGTGCCGTGTTCGGCGAATGGTCGCGATGGGTGTGGGTGACGAAGATATGGCTCACCGTCTCGCCGCGCACGGCATCGAGCAGCGCCGCCGCATGCGCCTCATCGTCCGGGCCGGGATCGATGATCGCGACGTTGCCTTGGCCTACGATGTAGCTGACCGTGCCGGTGAAGGTGAACGGGCTCGGATTGTTACAGAGCACGCGCCGCACGCCGGGACGGACTTCCTCGACGACACCGGCTTTGAGCGGAAAGTTGCGGTTGAACGGGATGTCGTCGTTGTCGGACATGGGACTTCCTGTGCACTGCAGCCCCAACCCTCACCGTCATACCCCGCGAAAGCGGGTATCCAGTACGCCGCGGCGCCTGAGGCGAAGGCGAGGTCTCTGGGATACTGGATCGCCCGCTCTAGTGCGCAATTGCGCACAGGGCGGGCGATGACAGCGGAGCAAACTAGCCGCGGCCGAAGAACGCTGCGACTAGAAAAACGCCTGGATGCCCGTGATCGCACGTCCCAGGATCAGGGCGTGGACGTCGTGAGTCCCCTCGTACGTGTTGACGGTCTCGAGGTTATGGACGTGGCGCATCACGTGGTACTCGGCCGAGATGCCGTTGCCACCGTGCATGTCTCGCGCGACGCGGGCGATATCGAGGGCCTTGCCGCAATTGTTGCGCTTCATGATCGAGATCATCTCGGGGGCAAACTTGCCCTCGTCCATCAGACGGCCGACGCGAAGCGAACCCTGGAGGCCCAGCGCGATCTCGGTTTCCATGTCCGCCAGCTTCTTCTGCACGAGCTGGGTCGCGGCGAGCGGCTTGCCGAACTGCTTGCGATCGAGCGTGTACTGGCGGGCGCGGTGCATACAGTCCTCGGCGGCGCCGAGCGCACCCCAGGAGATACCGTAGCGGGCGCGGTTGAGGCAGCCGAACGGGCCCTTGAGGCCGGACACGTTGGGCAGCAGCGCGTCCTCGGGAACCACGACGCCATCCATCACGACCTCACCGGTGATCGAGGCGCGCAGGGACAGCTTGCCGCCGATCTTCGGCGCGGAGAGGCCCTTCATGCCCTTTTCCAGCACGAAGCCGCGGATCTGGTTGTCGTGCTCGGCCGACTTGGCCCAGACCACGAACACGTCGGCGATCGGCGCGTTCGAGATCCACATCTTGCTGCCGGTCAGGCGATAGCCATCCGAGACCTTCTCGGCGCGGGTCTTCATGCCGGCCGGATCGGAGCCGGCGTCGGGCTCGGTGAGACCGAAGCAGCCGACCCATTCGCCGCTGGCGAGCTTCGGCAGGTACTTCTTGCGCTGGTTCTCGTCGCCATAGGCGTAGATCGGGTACATCACCAGCGAGGACTGCACCGAGTTCATCGAGCGATAGCCGGAATCGACCCGCTCGATCTCGCGCGCGACGAGGCCGTAGGCGACGTAGCTCGCATTGGCACAGCCATATTCCTCAGGCAGCGTAATGCCGATCAGGCCGAGCTCGCCCATCTCGTTGAAGATCTCGCGGTCGGTCTTCTCCTCGAGATACGCCTTGGTGACGCGCGGCAGCAGCTTGTCCTGGGCATAGGCGCGCGCGGTGTCGCGCACCATGCGCTCGTCTTCGGTAAGCTGCTCGTCGAGCAGGAACGGATCGTCCCATTGGAAAGAAGCCGCAGCCGGCTTGTCCTTGGTCTGAGGGCGCACGCTCATGAAACGTCCTTTCGTCTGGTTCCGTCAAAATTTGCCCGACAAAGTAAAGCGCCGCGGCAACAAGTGCAATTGCGTTGCAGATGGATGGCTCTGCGTGAACCCCGGGGATGCGCAACGCGCGCCCCCGGAATGACAGCGCTAGCTTTCAAGCTGCTCGTTGGCGACGATCTCGATGCCGAAGCCTGACAGGCCCTTGTAGTCGTGCACCGAAGAGGTGAGGTGGCGGATCGAGGTGACGCCGAGGTCGCGCAGGATCTGCGCGCCGACACCGACCTCGCGCCACTGGCGGTTGCGGTCCGCCTCGCTCGCGCTCTCATCGGGCAGCGGAGCAACGGGGACACCGGCGGCGCCGTCACGCAGGTAAACCAAGACGCCACGGCCGGACTTCTTGAAGTGCTCGAGCACCGCCGCCATGCGCTTGTGGCCGGTGAAGATGTCCTTGACAATGTTGGGCTTGTGGAAGCGCGTCAGCACGTTCTTGCCGTCGCCGACGCCGTTATAGACGAACGCGACGTGGGCGATGGAATCGAACGGCGAGCGGTAGGCATAGCCCTGAAGCGGCCCGATCGGGCTGTCGGTGACGAAGGTCGAGACCCGCTCGATCAGCTTCTCGCGCACCTGGCGGTAGGCGATCATGTCGGCGATGGTGACATGCTTGAGCTTGTGCCTGGCGGCGAACTGCGCAACCTGCTCGCCCTTCATCACGCTGCCGTCGTCGTTCATCAGCTCGCTGATGACACCGACCGGCGGCAGGCCGGAGAGCTTGCACAGATCGACCGCGGCCTCGGTATGGCCGGAGCGCAAGAGCACGCCGCCGTCCTTGGCAATCAGCGGGAAGATGTGGCCCGGGCGGGCAAAATCGTTGGCGCCGACATTGGGATTGGACAGCGCGCGGCAGCACGAGGCGCGCTCTTCGGCCGAGATGCCGGTGCCGCCGTCGGGCTTGTAGTCGATCGAGACCGTGAATGCGGTGGTGTGCGCGGAATCGTTGTGGGCCACCATCGGATCGAGCCGGAGGCGGCGCGCGTCCTCGGTGGTCACCGGCGCGCAGACGATGCCGGAGGTATGGCGGATGATGAACGCCATCTTCTCGGCGGTGCAGAGCGAGGCGGCGACGATCAGATCGCCCTCGCCCTCGCGGTCCTCGTCGTCGGTGACGACCACGAGCTCACCCCGGGCAAAGGCCTGCAAGACTTCCTGAACGTTATCGGGCATTTCCCAATCTCTATCGGTTATGGCCGGGAGGCTTAGCCGGACGCCTTAGCCGGACTTGGCCCCAAGCGCTAGTGTCCTGGACGCAACCGCATATGCCTGATGGCGGGCCGGCCCGCGGGTCTAAGGCTTGCACCGAAGATACCAGGGATATAGGCGCACACGGCCCGGACGGAAAGCGGCCGCGCCGCCTTCAGGGCAGCACTTCGCGCCGCTCGCCGAGCCGGACATCGAGCTCGGCCCGCTTGTCGGCCAGCAGGCCAGCCTGGGCCGCTTCGATCACGGTAAACAGCTCATGAGCGTCGCTGAGCCGGGTCACCGTGACGTAGCTGGCGCCGGCCGCGTAGAGCTCGCTCACATCCGACAAAAGATCGGCCGTGGCCACGATCATGGCGGTCGGGTTGAGGGTACGGACGTGGCGGACCAGCTTCTCGTTGCTGGCGCCCTTGAGAAGGGCGTCCGGCACGCTGAGGATGATCATCTCGGACTTGCCGACGCCGGCATGGAGCAGCGTGTCGGCGCTGCTGATGTCACCATAGATCACGTGCAGGCCGCGCGATAGCAGCGTCTTGTACACATTGGGATTGAAGTCGATCACGGTGATCTGCTCGAGCAGCACCGGCGCCTGCCGTTCGATCTCGGCCAGCAGCGCGCTCGCCGCACGGAAAAAGCCGAGGATGACGATGCGGCGGGCCTCGCCGTGGCCGCCCTCGTGCCCCTCCTCGGCGTGGCCGTTGCCATGGTCGAGGTCGCGCAGGCCGATCCGCTTCAGGGGGCCGATCGCCCAGCGGGTGATCTCGTCGCTGCGGGTCATCACGAAGGTCGAGAGCACCGCCAGCACCACGAAGGCAAAGGAGGCCGCATTCGCCGTTTCGGCCGCGATATGATGGTCGGCGACGCCGGTCTGGATCACCACCAGCGAGAACTCGGAGATCTGCGCGAGGTTAAGGGCCGGCAACAGGCTGGCGCGCAGGCCCTGCTTCATCAGGTAGAGCGGGGCGAAGGTGGTGACGAGGCGGCTGACCACCGTGAACGCCGCGATCATCAAGGCAAGCCCGATCACGGAGAGGCCCGGCACGGGAATGGTCATGCCGAGCGCGACAAAGAACAGCGTGATGAAGAAGTCGCGGAGCGTGGTGACCTTGGCGGTGACGTCGAGGGCGTAAGGGAAGGTCGACAGCGAAACGCCGGCGATCAGCGCACCCATCTCGCGCGAGAGTGAGAGCCGCTCCGCGGTCTCGGCGACGAGGAAGCACCAGGCGAGCGCGCCAAGCAGGATCAGCTCGGGGCGGCGGGCAATCTGATGGAATAGGCGCGGCAGCACGTAGCGGCTGACCAGCAGCGCGGCGGCGACCAGCACCGCGACACGGCCGATCGACAGCAGGATGACGCTGACCTCGAGATTGGCGAGGCTCGGCTGCACCGCCAGGAACAGGATGGCGAAGATATCCTGGAGCACCAGCACACCGAGCGTGATGCGGCCGGGCAGCGTGTCGAGCTCGCGCTTCTCGTAGAGCACCTTGACGATGATCACGGTGCTCGACAGCGCGCAGGCGACGCAGAGATAGACCGCATCGAAATGCCCACCGCCGAGCGACAGGCCGATGCCAACAAAGAACAGCACCCCGAGCACGCAGCCGCCGATGAGCTGGCCGCCCGCCGCGAACAGGATCACCTTTCCCGCCCGCACGATCTTCTTCAGGTCGATCTCGAGCCCGATCATGAACAGCATGAAGATCAGGCCGAGCTCGGAGATGACGCTGATCGATTCCTGCGATTTGACCCAGCCGGCACCGAATGGACCTATGCAGAAGCCGGCGATAAGGTAGGCCAGGATCAGCGGCTGCCGGGAGAAATGGGCGAGCAGGCCCAGCATCCAGGCAAACAGAATACAGAGAGTGATGTCGCGAATGAGTTCGTGCATACCAAATTGGTCCGTTTTGCCGCACCCTAGGGCCAGGTTGCGGCGCGGCAAGCGAGCAATTCGTCACATGCGAGCAGGGCTTTTCGCAGCAATGCTGCTATGTCCCCTCGCCTCTGCCGCGCCCGCAGCCGCGCAATCCAAAGTCAATATCGAACAAAACTTTGCCGATTCGCTCACCACACTGCCGAAGGAGGAACTCGCCGTCTCCGGCGGGTTCTATGTGCCCGCCTATTCCAGCGTCGCGATGAGCCAGGGCAAACTACGTGTCGACTTCTCGGTGACGCTGAGCGTTCACAACGCCTCCGAGACCCAGCCGCTGGTGGTCAAACGCATCGCCTATTTCGACACCGCAGGCAAGCAGGTCGAGACCTACCTGAAGGGCCAGGTGGCGCTGAAGCCTCTGGCCACCGTCTCGATCTTCATTCCGACCGACGATGTGCGCGGGGGGACCGGGGCCAATTTCCTTGTCGACTGGGCCGCAACAGGCGAGATCGCCGAGCCAGTGGTCGAGGCCTTGATGGTTGGCGGCGTCGCCAATGCGCATTACGCTTTCATCAGCCTGGGCCGTCCGACGAGGACGGCCGGCAAGAAGTAAGGCACGCCGGCGCAAGGCCGGCCGCTCAACAAGAACAAAACGAGGAACGCCCCCATGACGTCCAGCTTCGATTTCGCGCCCCTGTTTCCCGCAGGGCTGCCGGCCCCTTCCGCGCGCTGGACGGGCCTCGCCAAGTACAGTTTCGTCGGCGGCAACAACGATTCCGAGCAGTTGCCGCTCGACGGCCTGATCGAGGCGACCAATTCCGCCCTGCAAAAGGAAGGCCGCTCGCTCGCGACCTACGGCCTGGCGCACGGGCCGCAGGGCTACCTGCCCTTGCGCGAATTCCTGGTGACAAAACTGAAGCGCGACGCCGGCATCAACTGCACCGTCGACGATCTCCTGATCGTCTCCGGCTCGCTCCAGGCGCTCGACCTCGTCAACGCGACGCTGCTGACACGCGGCGATACCGTGATCTTCGAGCAGGACAGCTATCAGGGCTCGTTGACCCGACTGGCGCGGCTCGGGGTCAACGTCGTCGGTATCCCCCTCGACAAGGACGGCATGCGCATGGATGTGCTGGCCTCGACGCTGGCCGATTTGAAGAGCCGCGGCATCCGGCCGAAATACATCTACACCATCCCGACCGTGCAGAACCCGACCGGCAGCATCATGCCGGAGAGCCGCCGCACCGAACTGGTGCGGCTCGCGGCCGAATATGGCGTGCCCATCTTCGAGGACGATTGCTACGCCGATCTCGTCTGGTCGGGGCAGCGACCGCCGGCGATCCACGCGATGAGCCCGAACGGCGGCGTGATCCATATCGGCTCGTTCTCGAAATCGATCGCACCGGCGCTGCGCGTCGGCTTCATCGTCGCGCCCTGGGATGTGATGTCGCGGATGCTGGCGCTGAAGACGGATGCAGGCTCCGGCGCACTGGAGCAGATGGTGCTGGCCGCCTATTGCAAGCCGCATTTCTCGACCCACGTGCCCGCGTTGACGAAGGCGCTGCGCACCAAGCTCGATACGCTGATGGAGGCGCTGAACGAGCAGTTCGGGACGGCGGCCGAGTTCGAGGAGCCCAAGGGCGGCATCTTCCTGTGGGTGAAGCTGCCCGACCAGGTCGATACGCTAAAACTCTATCAAGCCGCGCTCGCCGCCGGCGTGTCGATCAATCCGGGCCCGGAATGGTCGACCAACAAGCCCCATTCCAGCTCGCGGCTCAGGCTGTGCTTTGCGAGCCCCTCGCATCAGCAGATCCGTGAGGGCGTCGCCGTGCTGGCCGAGGTCTGCCGCAAGGAGTTCGGCGTGCCGGCCCGCAGCGCCAACGTGGAGAAGCGGGCCTAAGGCTCGCTCTAGGCCACCTGAGGCTGGCTGCCGTGGATCGCGGAGGCCAGCCGCAGCAGCAGCACGATCGAGACGTTGCCCTTGCCGGCCTCGATCTGGGCGATGTAGCGCTCGGAAATCCCGGAGCGGCGTGCCAGCTCCCGGCGCGACAGCTCGCACCGCGCACGCGAGGACCTCAAGCGCTCGCCCAGCTCGGCCAGGAACGCGGTCTCGGAATAAGGCGGCACGGCACAGCTCCCCGGCAGTACCTCGCCCGCGAAATCCACGACTTGATTCAGCATCGCTCTCACCAACTTCGCCTTCGGGAGCGCCATCCTACCCTTGATACGACCGGCCTCATTGACGCGGATCAAATTCGCGCGCGATTGCCAGCTCGCATGGACGATCGCGCGCGGGATGCTACACTTGGACTTGTTCGAGGCGGGGTTTTTCAGGACATGAAGCGTTGTCTAGGCTGCTGGATCGCGGCGGCGATGCTGTGGATTGCGTTCACGCCAGCGGCGGGCGCCGAGACGCTTGCGGCGACGGTCGAGCAATGGGGCCTGCTCGGTTCATGGGCGGTCGATTGCGCGGCGCGGCCGGACCGCGACAAGGGCTCGCTGTTGACTTACGAGATCAGGAAGGACGGCCGGGTGATGTACCGGCGCGATTTCGGCGAGGCCAGGGACGAGAACGAAGTTGTGTCCGCCACGGTCGAAGCCGAGGGCCTGCTCAATGTGATGGTGTACTTCCCCTCGCTGCACCAGACGCGTGAGTTCGGGCTGCTGCTGGCGAAGGATGGCAGCTTGCGCGCGATCTACAATCGCAGCGAGCGCGGTGTGTACACGATCAGGGACGGCAAATACGTCGCGACAGGCGCGCCGACACCAGCGCAGCAACGCTGCGATTGAGCATCACGTTTGAGCATGATCGTTTGGAAAACCGCTTCACACTTTTCCGGATCATGGTCTGTCTGAACATCCATTCAGAATTCTCTTCCAGTTCCTCCGGAACGTTCGCACACATGCGCCGTTCTCATGTGCATTGCATTGGAGGAGGACATCATGAAGAAGCTTGGTTATGTGGTTGCGGCTCTCGGCGCGCTCGCGATCGTTGCACCGACGATGGCGAATGCCGAAACGGTGGTGATCAAGAACGGCTACCATCATGGCTACGGCGCCCGCGCCGAAATGCGCGAGCATCGCGACCACGGCTGGCATCGCGGCTGGCACCATCACGACCGGGTCGTCGTGGTCAAGCGCGGTCACCATCACCACTGGGATTAATGCGTAACGCATGATGGAAATGGCCCCTCGCGGGGCCATTTCTTTGCGCTCTTTCTTCCTTCTCCCCTTGTGGGAGAAGGTGGCGCGAAGCGCCGGACGAGGGGTTGCTTCAGCGCATTCAATGAGAATTGGACTCGCGGATGGAGACCCCTCACCCGTCTCGCCGCTACGCAGCGAGCCACCCTCTCCCGCAAGGGGAGAGGGTAAGGGCGGCGCGTTCAGCGTCGAGTTTTAATCCCACACCGGCGCAAAGCCTGGATTGACGCAACGCCTGTCCTTGGGCAACGCCGCGATCTTCTTGCGGTCGGCATCGTCGAGCGTGATCTTCAGCGCATCGAGGTTGGCTTGCTGGCTCTCCCGGCGCGAGGCCTTCGGGATCGCAGCGACACCGCCCTGGTCGAGCAGCCATTTCAGCGCGACCTGCGCGGCGGTCGCGTTGTGCCTGGCGCCGATCTCGGCCAACGCCGGATCTGACGCGATGCGTCCTTGCGCGAGCGGGCAATAGGCGACCAGCGGGATCGATTTGGCGTTGAGATAGGCCAGCACCCTCGATTGATCGAGCATGGCGTGATATTCGATCTGGTTGCAGGCGATCGGCGCCTTGATGTCCTCGACCGCGATCTTGAGCAGCGCCGTGGTGAAATTGGCAACGCCGATCGCCCGCGTACGCCCCTCCTCCTTCAGCTTCATCAGGGTCTCGAACACCGCGCCCCAGTTCGCGGATTTCGACGGCCAGTGCACGAGGTAGAGATCAACATGGTCGAGCCGGAGCTTGGTCAGGCTGGCGTCGAAGGCGCGGCGGATCGCATCGGGGCTGAGATTCTCGTGCCAGACCTTGGTCGTGACATGCAGCTCGCCGCGCGGCAGCCGGGCCGCGGCGAGCGCGGCACCGATCGATTCTTCGTTGGCGTACATCTCGGCGGTGTCGATGTGGCGATAGCCGATCGACAGTGCGCTCTCGACCGCCGCGCGGCAGGCATCGCCCTGCATGCGGAAAGTGCCAAGGCCGAGCTTGGGCATGCTGATGCCCTGTGTCTTCAGATGATCCATGAGCTAACTCCTGACGTATTTCAGCCGCCGAACACGCGGTGGGGCCGCAAGGGCAGACTCTTCGGTGATTGAAAAGAGGTGGCGGGGATAGAGACTATAGCGCAGGAGACGCGAGGCGGCCAATCAAGATCGGGTTAGTGCTGGGATGCGCGATCCGTCCCCACCGTCATGCCCGGGCATAGCCGTCCGAAGGACGGCGTCGCTTCCGCTCGCCTATGCCCGGGCATCCACGTTCTCAGGGCCGAGCAGCAAGGCGTGGATGGCCGGGTCAAGCCCGGCCATGACGACGGAGAGAGTTGCCCACTCACGAATGCTGCGCGACCACGGCCGGGCGCGCCTGCGGCTGCGGCTGCGGCACGATGTCGACCGACCAGAGGTCGCGGTTGTCGACGTCTTTCAAGGTCACGGTCATCACGCCGCTCGCACCGTCGATATCGACCCTGCCGAAGAACTGCAGGCCGAAGCACGGCGCAAGGTTCTCCCCCTGCGCCTCGCTGCAGCCGTTCTGGTACATCGCGACCGGGCCAAACGTATTGTCGAGCTCGCCCGGACCCCAGGTGCCGGCATGCAGGGGTCCGGAGACGAACTCCCAGAACGGCTCAAAATCCTGGAATTGCGCCTTGTTCGGATCGTAGTAATGCGCGGCGGTGTAGTGCATGTCGGCGGTGAGCCAGACGATGTTGCGCACGCCCGCGTGCTTGATCGAGGCCAGCAGATCGGCGACCTCATGCTCACGCCGATCGGGCGCTCCGTTGCCGAGCGCGACGGCATCGAGACTGACGAGGCCAATCGGCAGGTCGGCCGCGATCACCTTCCAGGTCGCGCGCGAAGCGGCGAGCTCCCGCTTCAGCCATGCGAGCTGCTCGGCACCGAGAATCCAGCCGCGATGGTCCTCGCCCTTGTTCCAGCTGTCGTCACGATAGCTGCGCATGTCGATCATGAAGACGTCGAGCAGCGGACCATAAGCGATCTTGCGATAGACGCGCCCCTGTCGCGTGCCGATGTCGCGGATCGGCATGAAATCGAAGAAGGCACGGCGGGCACGCGCGACCAGGCGCGGCGTGCCGTCGTCCTCATAGCCGGCGTTGTCGTAGCTGCCGGTCGGCGACCAGTCGTTGGTGACCTCGTGATCGTCCCACTGTGCGAACATCGGCACCTGCGCGTGGAAGGCGCGAAAATGCTCGTCGAGATGGTTGTATTTGTAGTTGCCGCGGAATTGCGCCAGCGTGTGCGCGGCCTCGGCTTTCTCCTCGGTCACCAGATTGCGCCAGGTCTCGCCGTTCGGCAGCTTCTGCTCGGAGGGAATCGTGCAGTCGGCGTAGATATGATCGCCGGAGTGGATGAAGAAGTCCGGGCGATTCTCGAGCATGGTGCGATAGCTGCGATAGCCGCCGCGCGAGATGTCGATGCCCCAGCCCTGCCCCGCGACGTCGCCCGACCACACGAACGAGATAGATTGCCCTGCAGCCGGCGCGGTGCGGAAATGGCCGACGCGGCTTTCGCCGGCAATGCCGGTCGCGATGTCGTCGAAACGCACGCGATAGAAGATATCCTGCCCGGACGGCAGATCGTTCAGCAGCAGTTTTGCGGTGAAGTCGGCATCGGGCAGCGCGTCGCGCGAAGCTGACGCTATGATCGTCTTGAAACTCTCGACGGTCGCGCATTCCACCTGCATCCGCGCGGGCCGGTCGGCGCGCGCCCAGATCACGGCGGAGCCATCCGAGACGTCGCCGGACTGAATGCCGCCCGCGATCTGCGGGCGATCGGCGGCGCGGCTGATGGATGGCTTTGCGACTGTGCCGAGCGCGGCAACGGCGAGGCTTGAAGTCGAGCGGACCAGGAACTGCCGCCGGGTCCATGCGCGCGAGGCGCGGAGCGTTGCCATTCAGGAAACCTTCGTCGAATCGCGACGGAAGGTGCCTGCGCTCCTTGACTCCTATCCTGACGGTTTCTTGACTCCGCGCCTACGGTTTTGCGACGCCCGGATGACGCGAGAGATCCGGCTAGTGCTTCCAGTTGCAAATGCCGCCGGTGCGGCACGGCCAGGTCTGGATGCGGGTGTCCATCGCCTGCGCGTCCAGCGGATTGCCGCGACGATGTGCAAGCTTGGTGCGCGCTGCGCCGCGTGGCTGGGCGCCCCTGGCATGAACAACCTTCGGCTGGGCCACGTGCACGCGTTCGGCGGCAACTTTCTTCGGCACGTCGATGGGTTCGCCGCGCGCCTGCGCCTCGTTGCCTCCCTTCGCCTCCAACGCAACCGGGGCGAACTGCGTCTCGGGCCCGAGCCGCTTTGGCGACAGCACCGCCTTGGAGAGATCGAGACCGAGATATTCGTCGGGCTTGTAGTCGTCAGCGCGCGCAATGCCGCCCCATGCGAGCACGAGGGCAACGGCAACTGCAAATGGAACGCTCTTCAGGACCACGGACGCCTCCTGAAATTGCTTATTTCAAGGGGTAATTTACTCCTATTTAGGAGGCGTCACGCGCAATTCCAGCGGCCAAGTGCCGCCGTGGTTAAGAAGTTTGGCGGAGTCAGGCGACCTTTCGCGCCGCACCCGTCCCGTCCAGGAACCCCATCAGGCGGCTGCGGATGATCTCTTCCGCCTCATCCATGATGCGATCGACGAGCTCCTTGCAGGAGGGGATGTCGTGGATCAGCCCTGCGACCATGCCGCAGCTCCAGGCACCCGCGTCCATCTGGCCGTCCAGCATGATCTTCGGATAGACGCCCGCGACCTGGTCGTGGATGTCGTCGATGCTCAGCTTGGCGCCCTTCTCGCGCTCGATCTCGAGCAGACGATCGACGTTGGCGTTCTTCAGCACGCGCTCGGTGTTGCGCAGAGCGCGCATGATCAGCCGGGTGTCGAGCTCGGTTGCCGCAACAAGCGCGTTCTTCACGTTCTGATGCACCGGTGCTTCCTTGGTGGCGATGAAGCGCGTGCCCATGTTCATGCCGGCCGCGCCCAGCGACAGCGCCGCGACGAGGCTGCGCCCGTCAGCCATGCCGCCGGAGGCCACGAACGGAATCTTCAGTTCCTCCGCCGCGCGCGGCAGCAGGATCATGTTGGGAATGTCGTCCTCGCCGGGATGGCCGCCGCACTCAAAGCCGTCGACGCTGACGGCGTCGCAGCCGATGCGCTCGGCCTTCAGGGAGTGGCGCACGGACGTGCATTTGTGGATCACCTTGATGCCGGCGGCCTTCAGCGCAGGCATGTATTGCTCCGGGCTGCGCCCCGCCGTCTCCACCGCCTTGATGCCGCCTTCGACGATGGCCGCGATGTATTCCGGATAAGGCGGCGCCGAGAAGGTCGGCAGGAAGGTGAGGTTCACGCCGAACGGCTTGTCCGTCATGTCGCGACAGCGCGCGATTTCCTTCGCGAGCAATTCCGGCGTCTTCTGCGTGAGGCCCGTGATGATGCCGAGCCCGCCGGCATTGGAGACGGCAGCGGCGAGTTCGGCAAAGCCGACGAAATGCATGCCACCCTGGATGATCGGGTGCTCGATGCCGAACAGTTCGGTGATCGCGGTCTTCACGTAGGGGCCTCCCGGATTTCAGTTTGTATTGAGATCAGTCTAGCCGCAGTCTTGCTCCGCGGTCACCATTTCTCTCCGAAGGGACGGATCTCCATCTCGAAGGTCCAGGCGCTCTTCGGCTGCTGATAGAGCTGCCAATAGGCATCCGCGACAGATGACGGCGGCATCAGAAGATCGGGATTATCAAGCGCATTCGCCCCGAGCGCTTCGAGCCGGCGCTGCCGCACCCACTCGGTGTCGACGCCGGAATCGATGATGAGATGGGCGACGTGGATGTTGTTCGGCCCGAGCTCGCGCGCCATCGCCTGCGCCACCGCGCGCAGTCCGAATTTTGCGCTGGCAAAGGCAGCAAAGCCGCTGCCGCCGCGCAGGCTCGCCGTCGCGCCGGTGAAGAAGATGTTGCCGCCACCGCGCGGCAGCATCAGCCGCGCCGCTTCCCTGCCGGCCAGGAAGCCGGAATAGCAGGCCATCTCCCACACCTTCCGGAACACGCGCTCGGTGGTGTCGAGGATCGGGAAATTGACGTTGGCACCGACGTTGAAGATGCAGACTTCGAGCGGCGCATGCTGGTCGGCGTCATTGAGGAAGGAGATGACCTCCTCCTCTTTGCGTGCATCGAGCGAGCGCGCGTGAATCTCGCCGCCGGCGGCCTCGATGTCCTTCACCAGCGGCGCCAGCTTGTCGCCGTTGCGGCGCCCGGCAAAGACCGTGAAACCTTCCGCGGAAAATTTCTTGGCGATCTCGGAGCCGATGAAATCGCCGGCCCCGATCACGGCGGCTGTCGCGTTTCGCTTGGGCAAGGTCACCTCCTCCGGTGAGAACGGTATGTGATTGGGCCGGAGGCTATAGTTCTAAAATAGAACTGTCAAACTACAGGGGTGAATGATATTCTCTATTAGAAATAGCGCTGATCATTCAAGTCAGTTCCTTTTTCTGACTTACTACCCTTTGCCGGAGATTCGCTACATGAAGTGGGACACGCTGGATGAAGAGCCCTGCTCGCTCTCCCGGACCGTCGCCGTGGTCGGCGACCGCTGGACGCTGCTGATCCTGCGCGAATGTTTTTTACGCGTGCGCCGGTTCGAGGCGTTTCAGTCCTCGCTCCAGATCACGCGGCACCTCCTCTCGGAGCGTCTGAAGAAGCTGGTGCGGTTCGGCATCCTGCGCCGCGTCCCCTATTCCGAGGCGCCCAAGCGCTACGAATACATCCTGACGCAGAAGGGCCTCGACCTCTACCCGATCATCATGACGATGGTGCATTGGGGCGACACCCACATGGGCGACGAGCGCGGCCGCCCGCTGCTGCACCAGCACAAGACTTGCGGCAAGGATTTCGACCCCGTGATGGTCTGCTCGGAATGCGGTGAGCCGCTACATGCGAAACAGGTGCATGTGCATGCGGGGCCGGGGCGGAAGGAGGCGGTGGGGTAGAGTGGCGGAGAGCAAAGGTGTCGTGCCCCGGCTTGACCGGGGCATCCAGTCGGTGGGCCGTTCCTTGCTCATCGGATCGCTTTCCATGGGGGCTTACGCGAAGGGAACGCCGTAGTACGAGTTGATGCCGCGGACTGCCGCGTCGTCACCCCAGTTCCAATCGCTGCGTTCACCGTATTTCGGCGCGCCTTCGAGCGTCTTGGCGGTGATCCCGGTGACATAGCCGCCGAGCTCCGTATCGTATTTGAGCGACTGCCAGGGCAGCGGATAGTGGTCGTTGCCGAGGCCCAGGAAACCGCCGAAGCCGAGCACGGCGTAGGACACCTTGCCGCTGACCTTGTCGATCATCACGCGTTCGATCGAACCGATCTTGTTGCGATCGGCGCCATAGACCGATGTTCCCTCGACCTTGTCGCTGCCGATCAACCTGTCCATCTCGCTGCGGTCCAACTCGCCTTGTTTCAGCATTCCAATTCTCCACTCGGCCAACGTGTGGACCAACCGGGTCGGCGAGCGAACGTTCCGGCGCATGTTCTGGTGGTCGCGTCAGACACGGAGCACGGTCGCCAGGGGCGATCAGCGAGCGGCCGCGGCCTCCGGTAGCATCAGGAAATCATGCATCGCGGCAGCAGTCTGAAGCTGATCAATGCGCGCCATAACAGAATCGCGCTGCTGTCCATCCGGCAAGCCCGACAGTTCGTGCTCGAGCCGCAGCTGCTCTGCCTTGAGACGTTGTTCGAACGTGTGGGGCTCAGATCGTCTTCGCATCTTCCGTCCTCGGTGGTTGCAGCCCCGAGCTGTTGGCCCAGCGCTCGACTTGCTCGATGACCTTCTGATGGCTCGGACGCACCGGTTTGGGCGCCTCGGGCTCTTCGGAAAGCTTGCGGGGTAACCTGACTTCCTCCGCCATGGCCTCTTCTCCCTCTCTCCCGAAAGAATGCGCCACCGCCAGAGTTGTTTCAATAATAACTTATTGATTTTACTAACTATTTTTACTCATCTGACGATTTTTCCGACTCTTGTGGAACTCGCGCCAAACTCGTTCGTTGAGCAAACTACTCAACTTACTCACTTTGCGTGATCGACCATGAATGACCTTCGCGCCGAGCGCCTCCAGGTCATGCTCTCGCCGGAAGAGCTGGCCGCCGTCGATGATTTCCGATTCAAGCACCGCATGCCGACGCGCGCTGCGGCGGTCCGAGAGCTTCTCAAATTCGGGCTCGCAGCCGCGGGCATCGAGACGAGCATCGACCCGTCGGCAGGCATCAAATCAAGCGAGTTTGGTGTCTTTGGTCGCGGTCCCGAAGGACACGCGCCCGCGAAGCCCGAGGGCGACACCGAGGATTGAGTCTCTCCCAAGCAAAAACGACCCCGGCACAGTGGGGTGCTAGGGCCGTCCTTGGAGATTGCTTCCGGCGCACCGGGGGCATGACAGCCGGAAGCAATCCGTCGACTCGTCGCGAAGGGATTCGTTCCTCGCGAGAACTAGCCGGTCGGCGCGTCGCCGGAATCGTCCGGCATCACGCCGGAGCCCGGTGTCTTGGTGTTGTCGTTGAGCTTGGGATCGCGCGTCGCTTCGCGCGACGGCGAGCCTTTCGAATCCGTCTTGTGCACGGTTTGCGCGCGCTGCTTGTCGCGCGGTTGATCTTCCGCCCGCTTGTCCTTGACGATGCCGTGGTCGGAATGCGCCATGATGTCCTCTCGCCTCTCCAGATGTCCTGAAGCGCTTACGCGCCGGCACAACGAATGTTCCAGCGCGCGAGGCCCGCAGCGCTAACTATGCGTGGCGTGGATCGCCGCCGATGCATTCTCCAGATGCACCTGCCGCACCGTCGTCACTGTCGCGAACGCGACCGAGACGCCAAAGGCGAGAATGAGCGAGAGAAGAGCCAGACGTGGAGCCATCGCAAAACCTCCTTCTGGAATCAAAATCAACGCGATCGACTGTTCGTGGATGATCCTGGATTGGTTGCTTGCATTCCGTGAGCAGTCTCACATGCAGATTCACGAAAATGAGAGCGCTTACGCATCCTGCGTTCGAAGGACGCGGACCTTTACGGGCGGGATTTCACCGTCCAGCCAGTCCTGCTCGTTCGCCAATGCCGTCCAGGCATCCGCCATGCGCAAATAGCGTTTGTGGGTGGGCTGCCCTTCCGCGCGCTCGGCGAGCTGAAGGCAGTTGTCGGCGTTATCCCTGAAGATGTCAGACTGTTTCATACAGAAGATGTGGGAACGGAACTCTCGCTCCGCAATCGCCTTTACCGGATCGTAACGCCGGGGGAACTTCGCACGCCATCGGTCATTGGAGATGCATGAGGATTCTCGTGGCAATCATCCTGGCTCTCGTCAGCACCTCGGCGTTCGCCGACAATATGGGCGAGCGAACGGCCGGCGACCGCGTGCCGACCGCAACCGATGTCATCACCGGCCTCTATAGCTTCAGCCGTTTCCAGCAGGGCCTGCTGGAGAGCACCGACCTGAAAGGCAATGCGGAGGTGAAAAATCTCGCGGCCCTGCGCGCCGAGGAGGCGGGCAAGCGCGACAAGACCCTGAAGCAGATTCAGGACGCAATCGGTGCGGAGCCGCACGCCGGCAAGACGACGTCAGTGAGCGCAAGCCTCGTCGAGCCCGAAAATGCGGATGGACCAACTTACGTCAGAAGCTTCTATGCCGCGCAAATCCCCGAATACGAATCCGCCATCAGCCTGCTCGAGCGCTATCTGAAAGCGCCCGACAATCCTGCGCTCGCCGCCTTCGCGCGCGAGCAATTGCCGATGCTGCGCACGCAGGTGAAAGATGCGGAGCGCACCATGGCGGACAAATAGCAGCCTATTTGTCTTCCGGATGATGCTGCTGGCTCTCCGGCCGCACCGTACGGTTACTCTCGGGGCCGGCATCGCCGTTGTCGTCCCTGCCGCCCGAGGTCGAGGCGCCGCTGCCGCTGGGGCTCGATCTGGTCGCGGTCCTCGTGGCCTGCGAATCAGCGTGCGGCGTGGCGGAGCTTGCGGCGGGGTCGCCAGTCACAGCCCCGCGCCCGCTGGGCGCGCCAGCGCCTCTCCTAGGACGGCTCTGAGCTCTGGTGCAGCGGCCGGCCGGCTTTTTCCTGAGCGGGATGGAACCATCGTCACTCCTCACCGTTATTTTGGCCGGGCTGAGCACGGCAGGTTCCAATTCCAAGCGCTGCAACGTTGGCGCTTGATTTCGAATTTGGCTGACGGTCTATTTTGACAACTGCGTCACGCCTTGGATTCGGCCGACGCCGCGGGGGAATCAGTATGAGCGACCTCGATCCCGGAACTGCATCACGCTCCGGTCGTCGCGTTCCAAAGCCAAAAACCAACGGTATGTCGGACCCGGATTCGCGGCCGGAATTGCTGCTTGCCTTGCAGGCCATGCGCAGCGGCGATTTTTCGGTGCGGATGAGCGGGGACTATCTCGGCATCGACGGCAAGATCGCCGACACTTTTAATGAAATCATCGCCGCCAACCAGCGCATGGCGCAGCAGCTCGAGCTGGTCGGTCAGGTCGTAGGGCGCGAGGGCAAGACCCGCCAGCGCGTGAAGTTCGGCCTCGCCAGCGGCTCCTGGGCCGACATGGAAGGCTCCGTCAACACGCTGATCGACGACCTCCTGTGGCCGACGCGCGAGGTGACGCGCGCGGTCGCGGCGGTGGCGCAAGGCGACCTGCTCCAGACCGTCAAGCTGGACGTCGACGGCCGCCCGCTGCGCGGCGAATTCCTGCAGTCGGCGACCATCGTCAACACCATGATCAAGCAGCTCGGCGTGTTCACCTCCGAGGTGACGCGCGTCGCGCGCGAGGTCGGCACCGAAGGCAAGCTCGGCGGCCAGGCCCAGGTGCCGGAAGTGACCGGCGTCTGGAAGGATCTGACCGAGAGCGTCAACTCGATGGCGAACAACCTGACCAACCAGGTTCGCAACATCGCCGAGGTCACGATCGCGGTCGCCAACGGCGACTTGTCCAAGAAGATCACCGTCGACGTCCGCGGCGAGATCCTTCAGCTCAAGGAAGCCATCAACACGATGGTGGACCAGCTGCGCTCCTTCGCCTCCGAAGTGACGCGCGTGGCGCGCGAGGTCGGCACCGACGGCAAGCTCGGCGGCCAGGCGATCGTGCCCGGCGTCGCCGGCACCTGGAAGGACCTCACCGACTCCGTCAACGCGATGTGCGGCAACCTCACCGCCCAGGTCCGCAACATCGCCAACGTCACCACTGCCGTGGCGCGCGGCGACCTGTCGCGCAAGATCACGGTGGACGTGCGTGGCGAGATCCTGGAGCTGAAGGACACCATCAACACCATGGTGGACCAGCTCAACTCCTTCGCCTCCGAAGTGACCCGCGTGGCGCGCGAGGTCGGCACCGAAGGCAAGCTCGGCGGCCAGGCCCAAGTGCCCGGCGTGGCCGGCACCTGGAAGGACCTCACCGACAACGTCAACTTCATGGCGTCGAACCTGACCGCGCAGGTCCGCAACATCGCCGACGTCGCGACCGCGATCGCAGGCGGCGACCTGTCGAAGAAGATCACGGTGACCGTCTCGGGCGAGATCCTTCAGCTGAAGGAAACGCTCAACACCATGGTGGACCAGCTCAATGCGTTTGCCGGCGAAGTCACCCGCGTCGCGCGCGAGGTCGGCACCGAGGGGCGGCTCGGCGGTCAAGCCAACGTGCTCGGCGTCGCCGGCACCTGGAAGGACCTCACCGAGAGCGTCAACTCGATGGCGTCAAACCTGACCGCACAGGTCCGCAACATCGCCGAGGTGACGACGGCGGTCGCGGGCGGCGATCTGTCGAAGAAGATCACCGTGGACGTGCGCGGCGAAATCCTGGAGCTGAAAGACACCATCAACACGATGGTGGACCAGCTCAACGCCTTCGCCGGCGAAGTCACCCGCGTCGCGCGCGAGGTCGGCACCGAAGGCAAGCTCGGCGGCCAGGCCCAAGTGCGCGGCGTCGCCGGTACCTGGAAGGACTTGACGGACTCGGTCAACTCGATGGCCTCGAACCTGACCGGTCAGGTCCGTAACATCGCCGAGGTCGCGACCGCCGTTGCGAAGGGCGACTTGTCGAAGAAGATCACCGTGAACGTGTCGGGCGAAATCCTTCAGCTGAAGGAAACGCTCAACACCATGGTGGACCAGCTCAACGCGTTCGCCGGCGAAGTCACGCGCGTGGCGCGCGAGGTCGGCACCGAAGGCAAGCTCGGCGGCCAGGCCCAGGTGACGGGCGTCGCTGGCACCTGGAAGGACCTGACCGACAACGTCAACTCGATGGCGGGCAATCTCACCGCCCAGGTCCGCAACATCGCCGAGGTCGCAACCGCCATCGCCGGCGGCGACCTGTCGCGCAAGATCACGGTGGACGTCCGCGGCGAGATCCTTCAGCTCAAGGACACGCTGAACACGATGGTCGACCAGCTCAACCGCTTCGCGGGCGAGGTGACGCGCGTGGCGCGCGAGGTCGGCACCGAAGGCCGGCTCGGCGGTCAGGCCAACGTGCCCGGCGTCGCCGGCACCTGGAAGGACCTCACCGACAGCGTCAACTCGATGGCGGGCAACCTGACCGCACAGGTCCGCAACATCGCCGAGGTCACCACCGCCGTGGCGCGCGGCGACTTGTCGCGCAAGATCACCGTGGACGTGAAGGGCGAAATCCTCGAGCTGAAGAACACCATCAACACCATGGTGGACCAGCTCAACGGCTTTGCCGGCGAAGTGACGCGCGTGGCGCGCGAGGTGGGTACCGAGGGCAAGCTCGGCGGCCAGGCCGAAGTGCCCGGCGTTGCCGGCACCTGGAAGGACCTCACCGACAACGTCAACTTCATGGCCTCCAACCTGACGGCCCAGGTCCGCAACATCGCCGAGGTCGCGACCGCAATCGCCGGCGGTGACCTGTCGAAGAAGATCACGGTGGACGTGCGCGGCGAGATCCTGCTGCTCAAGGACACCCTGAACACGATGGTGGAGCAGCTGCGCTCCTTCGCCGCCGAAGTGACGCGCGTGGCGCGCGAGGTCGGCACCGAGGGCCGGCTCGGCGGTCAGGCCGTCGTGCCCGGCGTCGGCGGCACCTGGAAGGATCTCACCGACAACGTCAACCTGCTGGCCGCGAACCTCACGACGCAGGTCCGCAACATCGCCGAGGTCACGACCGCCGTGGCGCGCGGCGACTTGTCCCGCAAGATCACCGTGGACGTGAAGGGCGAAATCCTCGAGCTGAAGAACACCATCAACACCATGGTGGACCAGCTCAA
>NZ_JBVVPO010000004.1:0-69605 GCF_055811795.1 Bradyrhizobium sp. MI1.7 | reverse complement strand
CGCGTTTGCCGGCGAAGTCACCCGCGTCGCGCGTGAAGTCGGCACCGAAGGCGAGCTCGGCGGCCAGGCCCAGGTGCCCGGTGTGGCCGGCACCTGGAAGGACCTCACCGACACCGTCAACTTCATGGCGGCGAACCTGACCGAGCAGGTCCGCGGCATCGTCAAGGTGGTGACCGCGGTTGCGAACGGTGATTTGAAACAAAATCTCACCGTGAAATCCAAGGGCGAGGTCGCGGCGCTCGCCGACACCATCAACAACATGACCGAGACGCTCGCGACCTTCGCCGATCAGGTGACGTCGGTGGCGCGCGAGGTCGGCGTCGAGGGACGGCTGGGCGGCCAGGCCGACGTGCCCGGTGCCGCCGGCACCTGGAAGGATCTCACCGGCAACGTCAACCTGCTCGCGGCCAACCTCACCTCGCAGGTGCGCGCGATCGCGGAAGTCGCGACCGCCGTGACCAAGGGCGACCTGACGCGGTCAATCCAGGTCGACGCCCGCGGCGAAGTCGCCGAGCTGAAAGACAACATCAACACCATGATCACGAACCTCCGTCTCACGACGGACGTGAACACCGAGCAGGACTGGCTGAAGACCAACCTCGCTAAATTCACCAACATGCTCCAGGGCCAGCGCGATCTCACCACCGTCGGCCGGTTGCTGCTGACCGAATTGTCGCCCCTGGTGAACGCCCATACCGGCGTGATCTACCAGGTCGAGAACGAGGATAGTCCGCGGCTCCTGCTGCTCGCCTCCTATGCCGGCGACGGCGTCTATCCCTATCAGCGCGTGCTCCCGCTCGGCGACGGCCTGATCGGCCAATGCGCCCTCGACAGACGGCCGCGCGTCATCGCCGATATTCCGCCCGACGTGGTGCCGATCAACTCGGCGCTGTTCCGCGTCGCGCCAAAGAACCTCGTCGTGCTGCCGGTGCTGTTCGAAGGCCAGGTCAAGGCGGTGATCGAGCTCGCCTCGCTGACCTCGTTCACGACCTCGCAGATGACATTCCTCGAGCAGCTTACCGACTCCATCGGCATCGTGCTCAACTCGATCGAGGCGACGATGCAGACCGAAGGCCTGCTCAAGCAGTCGCAGCAGCTCGCCGGCGAGCTTCAGACCCAGCAGCGCGAATTGCAGCAGACCAACGACCAGCTCGAGCAGAAGGCGCAGCAGCTCGCCGAGCGCAACGTCGAGGTCGAGCGCAAGAACCAGGAAATCGAGCAGGCCCGCCGCGCACTGGAGGAAAAGGCGACCGAGCTCGCGCTGACCTCGAAGTACAAGTCCGAATTCCTCGCCAATATGAGCCACGAGCTGCGCACACCGCTGAACTCGATCCTGATCCTGGGACAGCAGCTCACCGACAATCCGGATGGCAACCTCTCTGCCAAGCAGGTCGAGTTCGCCCGCACCATCCATGGCGCCGGCACCGACCTGCTCAACCTCATCAGCGACATCCTGGATCTCTCCAAGATCGAATCCGGCACGGTGACGGTCGACGCCGAGGAGATTCTGACTGCGAACCTGCTCGAGACCGTCGGGCGGCCGTTCCGGCACGAGGCGGAAAACCGCAACCTGTCGTTCAAGATCGACGTCGACCCGAACCTTGCGCGCAGCATCGTCACCGACTCCAAGCGCCTGCAGCAGGTTCTCAAGAACCTGCTTTCCAACGCCTTCAAGTTCACCGCCGAAGGCGAGGTGCGCCTGAAGGTCGTCGCCGCGGTCGGCGGCTGGGGCACGGATCATCCGGTGCTGAACTCCGCGCCGGCGGTAATCGCGTTCGAAGTGACGGACACCGGCATCGGCATTCCCCTCGAGAAGCAGAAGCTGATCTTCGAGGCATTCCAGCAGGCGGACGCCGGCACCAGCCGCAAATATGGCGGCACCGGTCTCGGACTTGCCATCAGCCGCGAGCTCGCAAGCCTGCTCGGCGGCGAGATCCATCTGCGCAGCGCGCCCGGCAAGGGCTCGTCCTTCACGCTCTATCTGCCGCTGAAATATTCCGGCCCGACGCTCGCGCCGCGTGCGCCCGCGCCGCAGCAGTACAGTCAGCCACCGGCGTTGCAAGCGGCTGCACCCGAACAGCAGCGCGTCATCGAGCAGATTGCCGACGACCGGCTCAATCTCGAGCCCGGTGACACCATCCTGCTCATCGTCGAGGACGATCCGCATTATGCGCGCGTGCTGGTCGATCTCGCCCGCGACAAGGGCTTCAAGGTTCTGGTCGCCGCGCGCGGCGCGGAGGCGCTGGAGCTTGCGAAGCAGTACCAGCCGCGGGCCGTTTCGCTCGACGTGTTCCTGCCTGATATGCTGGGCTGGACGGTGCTGAGCCAGCTCAAGCACAATCCGCTGACCCGCCACATCCCCGTGCAGATCATCACGCTCGACGAGGACCGGCAACATGCGCTGGCCCGTGGCGCCTTCTCCTTCGTCAACAAGCCGACCACGACCGAGGGCGTCTCAGCCGCGCTGACGCAGATCAAGGAATATGCACGGCCGCGGCGCAAGCGGCTCCTGATCGTCGAGGACAACGAGGCCGAGCAGCTCTCGATCCGCGAGCTGCTGCATCACGACGACATCGAGATCGTGACGACGGATACCGGCGCCGGCGCGCTCTCGACGCTGCGCGAGGCACCCTGCGATTGCGTGGTGCTCGACCTGCGGCTGCCCGACATGAGCGGCTTCGAGGTGCTGGACCAGATCCGCAACGACGAGAGCCTGTCGAACGTTCCGGTGGTGGTCTTCACCGGCCGCGAGCTCTCGGCGGAGGAAGATGCGGAACTCCACACCATGGCGCGCAGCATCGTGGTCAAGGGCGTGGAATCGCCGGAGCGCCTGCTCGACGAGACCGCCTTGTTCCTGCATCGCGTGATCACGGAACTGCCGGTCGAGAAGCAGCGCATGCTGGAGAAGCTGAACAGTTCCGACGAAGACCTGATCGGCAAGACCGCCCTGCTCGTCGACGACGACGCCCGCAACATCTTCGCGCTGTCGAGCGTCTTGGAGCGGCGGGGCATGAAGGTGCTGACGGCCACGACCGGCCGCGAGGCGGTAACGCTGGTCGAATCCAATCCGGAGATCGCCATCGTGCTGATGGACATCATGATGCCGCAGATGGATGGCTATCAGACCATCGGCGTCATTCGCGAAAATCCGGCCTTCGCCCGCCTTCCGATCATCGCGCTGACAGCCAAGGCGATGAAGGGCGACCGTGAGAAATGCCTGGAAGCCGGTGCGTCCGACTACCTCGCCAAACCCGTCAACACCGATCAATTGCTGCTTGCAATCCGCATGTGGCTGCACCGCTGAGTTTGGATCCGCGAATGGACCACGAAAAGGTCAACATCCTCCTCGTCGACGACCAGCCGGCCAAGCTGCTCGCCTACGAGGTGATCCTGAAGGAACTCGGCGAGAACCTCGTGATCGCATCATCGGGCCGCGAGGCGCTGGAGGTGCTCCTCAAGACCGAGATCGCGGTGATCCTGGTCGACGTCTGCATGCCCGAGCTCGACGGATTCGAGCTGGCCGCGATGATCCGGGAGCATCCGCGCTTCCAGAAGACCGCGATGATCTTCATCTCGGCCATTCAGGTGAGCGACATCGACCGTTTGCGCGGCTACGAGATGGGCGCGGTCGATTACGTGCCGGTGCCTGTGGTGCCGGAGGTGCTGCGCGCCAAGATCAAGGTGTTCGCCGAACTCTACCGCAAGACGCGCGAGCTCGAACGGCTGAACCGGGAGCTCGAGGACCGCGTTCGCGCGCGCACGGCCGAGCTGGAGAATTCCACCGCAAAGCTGCGCGAGAGCGAAGAGCGGCGCAGCATGGCGATTGCCGCCGGCAAGATGGGATCCTGGGACTGGGACTGGGTCAACGGCGACTGGATGTGGGACGAAGGCCAGTACCGCATCTTCGGCGTGACGCCGGAGACCTTCAATGTCACCTCAGCCAATATCCAGGCGCTGCTGCACCCTGATGACGTCGACCAGTTCAGCCAGGCGATTGCCGCGTTCAACACCGGCGCGCACGCCTATGAAGGCGAGTTTCGCGTCAGCCGGCCCGATGGCGAGGTGCGCTGGTGCGTCGGCACGGCGGCCGCGACGGTGGACCAGGGCGGCCGCGTGGTGCGCGTGAGCGGCGTCACCGTGGACATCACCGAACGCAAACGCGCGGAAGAGAGACAAAACCTGCTCGCGCGCGAGGTGGATCATCGCGCCAAGAACGCGCTGGCGCTGGCGCAATCGATCGTGCGCCTCACCCGCGCCGACGAGGTCAAGGCCTACGTCAACGCCGTCGAAGGGCGCATCAACGCGCTGGCGCGCGTGCACACGATCCTGTCGCTGTCGAGCTGGCAGGGCGCCGAACTCTCGAGGCTGATCGACGAGGAACTCGCGCCCTACTCGCTCGGCGGCCAGATCAAGCTGGCCGGTCCGGAAGTTCAGCTGGCGCCGGCGACAGCGCAGACGCTGGCGCTGGCGCTGCATGAGCTCTTCACCAACTCGGCGAAATATGGCGCGCTCTCGACGCGGTCGGGGCGGCTCGCGATCGGCTGGCAAGTCGAGGACGACCACCTCACACTGACCTGGGACGAAACCGGCGGCCCGCTGGTGAGGACGCCGAAATCCCGTGGCTTCGGCACGCGGAGCCTGCTTGCCAGTGTGGAATCGCAACTCGGCGGACAGGCGGAATTCAACTGGCGTGCCGAAGGCCTGTTGTGCCGCCTTGAGGTGCCGCTGACGCGGAAGACCGTAGCGCCGTCGGCCGCGAGCAAGTTCGACGCGGCTCCGTCCGAACCCCTTCAGCAGGCCTCAGGCTAGCGCGTCTGCGAGCGAAGTGGGCTCCGGTTCGCGCGTAAAGACAGGAATCTGGAGCTTCGGCCCTGATTCACTCAGAACCGATCATGCTCTAGCGCGTCGCGGCGACCCTCATGCTCTGCATCGCCTGCGGTTCGTCAGCGACACGTCCTTCCAGCCAGGCTTCCGTTTGCGAAAGCTCGCGCAGCGCCCGCGCGTAACGGCGGGCTGCGCTCCGCTCGGCGCCGCGCGGCAGCTTGCGCGCCTTGCGCAGCATATCCGCAGCCGCGTTGCGATAGGCCAGCGAGCGATAGAGAAAGACGACCTTACCCATATCGAATGTTCCCGTGTTGATGGCATTCATCCTCGCAAGACCGCCATGAACGTCGGATGAAGCGGGGAATGACAAAATCGTCATGACAATGGAACCCGCAATCGTCGTGCGCGTTTTATGCCACACCGCGAGGCGGTTCCATGCGCGGGAAAAAGTCGCCGAGCCTCATCTCTCCGACCGGCGTCATCAAGCTGATGACGCATGCGATGATGGGCGCAGCCCTCGGCCTTGTCTTCGGGCTCGCCCTCGTCCTGTTCAATCCGGCAGTCGCAAATTTGCTGAACCACGGCGGACATTCGGCCGCCATGGTCTTCATCATCACACTGGTGACGACGTTCGCGATCGGGGCGACGCTCACGGGCCTCATGTTCATCCTCGCCGAGGACAAGGAATTTTGAAGCGCGCGTGACGCGCACCGGGCGCTTTCGTTCGGAACTCCTGCGGCAAATGGCAGTTGGCTGCCTGCGTCAATTCAACTCAGGGAGTTCCCGCGCGTGAAAACCACCAAGCTCGCTCTTACCGTGATGTTGGCAACTGGCCTCGCCGCCGCTCCGTTCGCCGTGCAGGCCAAGTCGCATAAGGCCAAGCATGGATCCGCTATGTCCTCGTCGCAGACCACGGGTGCCAACACCAAGTCCTCCAAGGGCGCTGATCCCTCCGGTCAAGGTGGTTCTGGCCCCGGCTCCGACCAAGGCGGCACCATGACGAACAACAAGGGCGGCATGAGCAACACCAAGTGAGCTCCGGCCGACCATCAAAGGCCTCGCGGCGACGCGGGGCCTTTCGCTTTGGAGCTGGAGCTTGGAGCTGGATTGGGAATCCTTCCAGCGTCAGATCGCTAAAGCGGCCGTCCCGCGGCATTCGCCTTCACGAGATGCTCGAGCTGTGCACGTTTGCGTGCGATCAGGAGTTGGGCTGCGGCATCGTCGAGACCCTCGCGCTGCAATTGCCGGATGGCGGAGCCGAGTTCGAGAATTTCGGCGCGCAGCTTTAGAATCCGGTACGTGTCCGGGTCTTCGTCCACCGCACGCTCCCAAAATTCTCAGCGGCGCGCGATCACGCGCAGCGGACTGCCGGATGTCGTTGCAGGACGAAGGCGTACCCGCTCGCGGACGTCAGGCAGGACATCGCCGCCACCGGCCGCCTTCCATTCGCCGATCAGCAGGTTGATTTTCCGGCGCAGATCCATCTGCGCCAGGGCCTTTTCCGTGCAGTCGCGGTCGCGATTGACGAGGTCGCGCACAGACACCTCAATGTCGGCCATCTCAAGCCTCAAGGCGCTGATTTTGCGTCGAATTTCATTAATTCTGTTGTCCATGGCTTGTTAGAACAAAATAAGAACATATAGTCAAGTCAGGATTTGAGAACGGAGAGGCCAGATGCAGGTTCAGGGTAAATACGACGCCAGGGTTTTCCTCGCGGAACAGATGACGAGAGCGCAGGGGCTGAGGCTGAAGCGTCTGAGCGAGGAGGCCTATCAGCCCACCCAATACGATCGGGCTCTGTCCTCGACTGAGGCTGCGCGCCGCATTCGAGCGCTGGAAGACGAGATCGAGTTGGCGAACTCCTTCTGAGGAGCGCGGCCAGCGCATTTGGAACGTAGGGTCAGTGATGCGGTTCTTTCCCGTGGCCAAGGGAGAGAGTCGATGGCACGCAAGGCAAAGAAGCGCCGCTACTCACGCAGCGCCGGCGGTGATGTCGAGCGCGAGATGCGCCGCTATAAGAAGGGCACCGCGAAAAGCGGCCCCGGCGGTCGTGGCGGACGCGTGAAGAGTCGCAAGCAGGCGATCGCAATCGGCCTGTCGGAAGCGCGCGCGAAGGGCAAGAAGGTCCCGAAGAAGGCGTCGAAGCGGAAAACGTCCAAGAAGAAGACAGCCAAGAAGACGGCCAAGACAACGAAGAAGACCGCGAAGCGCAAGTCCAGCAAGCGGTAACGCCGATCCGGGTCAGATCATGCTGCCCGGCATGAAGCAGCGGATCGAAATCCCGAACGCAGTCTTCACCGGCCACACCATGGTGTGGCCAGCCCGGTTTGGCTCGGTGATGACGGCCTCATCAGGCACGTCCACCCACTGCCCGTCGAGCCGCACGCGATAGTGCCCATCGTGCGATTCCCAATCGGGGTCGGATACAGCAAAGCCATCTGCATCCGAGCAGCAGGGCCCGAGATGGCTGCGCAAACTGTCGAACCAGGGTTTTAGCGGCGAGTTGGCGTAGCGGCCATCGTCGCGCCCCAAGGCGCTTCCGGTCGTCAGGACAAGCGGCGCCACAAGCAGCGCACACCTCAGCGAGAGCTTCAATCGATCCATGTCGGCACCGATCAAATGCGAACCACCGGTTCCACAAGAAGGCCGGGCGTTCGAAGTTCCACTCCTGCAATTCGCCTGGGCGTCTTCATTGACGCCAAAGCCCAACACGTGATTCCCAACTGTGACGAGCGAACGCGGCTTTTTCGGACGAACCCGTCATCAACGCTGCCGTTAACGAGAATGTTATCGACACCTGTGGGAATCTTCCAGACGCGCACGAAAAAGGCGGCCCGCAGGCCGCCTTTTGAGTTTGCCGCGGGAAGCGCGAGGCTTAGGCCAGCGGCACCGCGACGAACCGCGTCGCTTCCTGGCTCTTCACCTGCAACAGCACGCTGTTCTTGCCGGATGATTTGGCCTGCGCCAGCTCGGAGCGGACATCACCGACATTGGCAACGGCCTTGCCGCCGACGTTGAGAATGACGTCGCCGGTCTGGATGCCGCGCTGCGCGGCGGGTCCCTGCGGATCGACCTCGGTCACGACGACGCCCTTCTGGCCCGCGCCCTGGACGTCGCCGGCCGGCGCCAGGCTGAGACCGAGGCGCGGCGTGCCGGTGTTCGGCTGCGCCTTGCCCTCGCCGGCCTTGGCCTGCCGCTCGTTCGGCAACTCGCCGAGGGCGAGTGTCACCGTCTTGCTCGCGCCTTTGTGGAAGACGTCGAGCTTCACGGAGGTGCCCGGCGCCAGGGTGGCAATGGTGCGGGCGAGATCGCGGGAGTCCTTGATCGCGGTACCGTTGACGGCGGTAATGACGTCGCCCGCCTCGATGCCGGCCTTCGCCGCGGGGCTGCCGTCCTGCGGATTGTCCACGATCGCGCCGCGCGCCTCCTTGAGGCCGAGGCTGTCGGCGATCTCGGCGCTCACCGGCTGCACCTGCACGCCGAGCCAGCCGCGGGTGACCGAGCCCTTGTCCTTCAGCTGCGCGACGACGAGCTTCGCGGTCGAAGCCGGAATGTCGAAGCCGATACCGACCGAACCGCCGGAGGGCGAGAAGATCGCGGTGTTCACGCCGATCACGTTGCCGTTCATGTCGAAGGCCGGACCGCCGGAATTACCCTTGTTGATCGGCGCGTCGATCTGGATGAAGTCGTCATAGGGACCGTTGCCGATGTCGCGACCATTGGCCGAGACGATGCCGGCGGTCACGGTGCCACCGAGGCCGAAGGGGTTGCCGACCGCGACCACCCAGTCGCCGATGCGCGGCTTCTGGTCGGAGAATTTGACGAACGGAAAGTCCCTCTTGCCATCGACCTTGATCAGCGCGAGATCGGTCTTCGGATCGGTGCCTACCACCTTCGCGGTGTAGCTCGTGCCGTCATCCATAGTCACCTGTACCGACTCGGCGTGATCGACGACGTGGTTGTTGGTCACGGCATAGCCGTCGGCGGAGATGAAGAAGCCGGAACCCTCGCCCGTGATCATCTGGTGGCGCTGGCGCGGCATGCCGTTCATGCCACCCGGGCCGCGGAAGCCGAACTGCCGCGAAAACTGGTCGAACGGCGAATCCTCGTCCGAATCCATCCGGTTCTGTTGCAGCATCGCGCTCTTGTCATTGTCCTGGTCGATCCTGACCCGCACCGAGATGACGGCGGGTTTGACCTTGCTGACGAGATCGCCGAAGCCCGGCGGCGTCGCGGCGGCTTCCGCCGCCTGGGCCGGCCCGATGAAGGAATTCAGACCGAACTGCGAAGAGGCGGGAGAGGCAGCGAGCACGGCCACGCCAAGCGCGGCCACGGTGCCCAGCAGCGCAAGCCGGCGCGGCTTCAATATCTTGCGGGACGTGGTGGTGTCGGAATTGACGTGATCGTTCATGTCGAAATGTCCATGTTGGGTAAGTCGCCTTGCAACCAACATGGACATCGTCACCTTACGGCGTCCCGTCCGTCCGATTAAATCTTGGCAAAGGTGCCGCGAAAATCAGGGCTGCACATTTGATGCGGCTCAACGCAGGCCCCGTGCGCCGTGATAGACTGCGGCCACTGGATGATGTCCACCGGAGGCGCGCCATGTACAAAGACATTCTCGTCCACATCCCGACCGAGCGCCCGATGAGCGCGGTGATCGACGGCTCGATCTCGCTCGCGGCGAGACTCAACGCACACGTCGACGCGGTCGCCGTCGGGTACGTCGCGAGCAGCACTGCCTACGTCCTGGATGGCGGTGCCGCCGTAGCGGCGGTGTTCGAGATGGAGCGCGAGCGCGCGGTGGAGCGTGCCGAGGCCGCGTTGGCGATATTTCGGAGCGAAGCCACGAACGCCGGCATCTCCTGCACCTGCCACCCGCTCGGCGCAATCCCGGCGGACGCAGCCGGCTCGCTCGGCGAGATGGCGCGGCTCCACGATCTCAGCATCGTGCTGCAGCCCGATCCGGCGCAAGGCTCATTCGACAATGATATGCCCGGCGAGATCCTGTTCCAGGCGGGCGGACCGGTGCTGTTCCTGCCCTACACCTTTCGTGGGTCATTCAGGGCGAACCGGATCGGCATCTGCTGGGATGGCAGCCGCCTCGCCGCCCGCGCGATGCGCGACGCCGCTCCCTTCCTGGCCCGCGCCGAGGAGATCGTGATCATCACGATCAACGAAGCCGACGCCGTTCCCGACGAAGTCTCGGCAAGCCATCTGGCAAGACACCTCGGCCGGCGCGGATTGTCGACCCGCACGGTCAGCCTGTCGGCGGCACGCGCCGACATCCAGCCGACCATCCTGTCGCTGGCCGCCGACGAGAGCCTCGATCTCCTGGTCATGGGCGGCTACGGCCACTCACGATTGCAGGAACGTTTCCTCGGCGGCGTCACCCGCGCCATGCTGGAAGCCATGACGGTCCCGACGCTGATGTCGCATTGATCGAGAGATGATCCGCAACGGACCGACGCCCTCAGGCCGCAGCAGGGGTCTCAAATGGCGCGGTGGCGATGGCGTCGTCCTCGGGTTGCGCATTGCACGCGTCGAAATGCGCCTTCAGCGCAATCTCGGCGAGATATTCGAAATGTTCGGCTTGGCCAAGGAGTTGCCAGTTCTGGAGCGGCCGATAGGCCGCCTGCTGACGACAGAGAGACGCCAGCGCCCGGTAGCGACGTACGTTCTCCATGAGACCCTCCCTCGCATTCACTGAGCTTATTGCCCTGATTTACGTCAGGCCGATGGCGGTTATGCAAAACATTTACTGCGTGCGAGGCGCCCCGCGCAACCTGGGTTAACGTCTGGGAAACGCGCAGGCCTCCATTGGTTCCTATCGGAGAACTCCACGTGGAACTCATTGGCCAGGCGTAGCGCTGGCGCGCGACGGAGATGCCGATCAGATCAAGATACCGTTCGATCGATTCCGGCCACCCGATGAGATTGCCCTGCATTTCTGCGCAGAACTCTCGCGCGAGGAAGGCCCGCTGCGCTGTGCGGCATGCCCTGTAGAACCTCGGACGGGATGGCACGCCATGGCACAACCAGTGCGACGCCGGCGCTGCCACGCCTGTATGCCGTATTCTACCGGGTGAGCGCGGCCTCGCCGGCCCGGATCGTCTGTGCCGAACCATGTTGCAGCTTCGAAACCCGGCCGGCCTCCGCAGCAGCGCGGATGGCGGCGATGTTGCCCGCATAATCGGCGCTGCTCTTGCCGCGGAACACGGCCGATCCTGCCACGAGGGTGTCGGCGCCCGCGGCAGCCACGGCGGCGGCATTGTCGCGCGTGATGCCGCCATCGACCTCGAGCCGGATCGGCCGGTCGCCGATCATGCTTCGAATGCGCCTGATCTTCTCGATCTGGGAGTCGAGGAAGGACTGGCCGCCGAAGCCGGGATTGACCGTCATCACCAGCACGAGGTCGAGACGATCAAGCACGTATTCGATCGCGGCTTCCGGTGTAGCCGGACACAGGCTGACGCCAGCCTTCTTGCCGAGCGCACGGATGGCCTGGAGCGAGCGGTCCAGATGCGGGCCGGCTTCGGCATGGACCGTGATGACGTCGGCGCCTGCCTTTGCGAACGCCTCCAGGTAGGGATCGGTCGGCGCGATCATCAGATGCACGTCAAAGATCTTCGCCGTCGCCGGTCGGATCGCCTTGATGACGTCGGCGCCGAAGCTGATGTTCGGCACGAAGTGCCCGTCCATGACGTCGCAGTGGATCCAGTCGGCGCCGGCAGCATCAATAGCCCTAATCTCCTCGCCGAGGCGCGCGAAATCGGCGGCCAGGATCGAAGGCGCGATGAGGATTTCTCTCGTCATGGCTTCGCACTCCTCTGCGCGTCCGCACCACCGCTGAAAACGCGACTCGCAAGGACATCCGTCGGATCGATCGTTTCGAGATCGGCGACATCGAGCATGCGGTCGAGATCGGAGACGAGGCGATCGGCCTGCCGCAGGCGGATGCGATCGACCGCGTTGCGGATCGAGCGCGCATTGGAGAAGAACGGCTGGGTCCGGCGCAGCGCGATGTATTTTTCAAAGGCCCCGCGCGCCGCCGCCGAGAAGCGGTATCCACGCTCCTTCAGCATCAGCTCGGCGATGACGAGAAGCTCGGCTTCCGCATAGTCCGGGAAGTCGATGTGATGGGCGATGCGCGAACGGAAGCCCGGGTTGGAGGCAAAGAAGCTCGTCATCCGCTCGCCATAGCCGGCGAGGATCACGACGAGGTCCTCGCGCTGGTTCTCCATCACCTGGAGCAGAATCTCGATCGCCTCCTGGCCGTAATCTCGCTCGTTGTCAGGCCGGTGCAGATAATAGGCCTCGTCGATGAACAACACGCCGCCCATCGCCTTCTTCAAGATCTCCTTCGTCTTCGGCGCGGTATGGCCGATATACTGGCCGACGAGATCGTCGCGCGTCACCGAGATCACCTGCCCGCGCCGCACGAAACCGAGACCGTGCAGGATCTTTGCCATGCGCAGCGCCACCGTGGTCTTGCCCGTGCCCGGATTACCGGTGAACGACATGTGCAGTGTCGGTGGCGACGATGCCAGTCCCGCACGCTGGCGGATGCGCTCGATCAGCAGCAGTGACGCGATCTGGCGCACGCGGTTCTTGACCGGCCGGAGGCCGATCAGCTCCTGCTCGAGCTGTTGCAGCGTGTCGGTGATCCCGGCCGCCTCGGCCTCCTTGCGGAGATCGAAACTGGTCTCGCTGGTTTCAGCGGTCGTCGCATGAGGGACATCAAGCATCGGCACCTCGAAGAAAAGAGCTTCGCCGCGGGGGGAGCGGCGAAGCAGTGGTCCGCCAAGGAAACGGAGCAGGGAGTGCTCCGCGCGGAGAGGAGTAACTAGGTCGACGCGTGCGCGGCCGGCCGGCGCACGGTGGTGTAGCGGATCGCACGTCCGCCCACCTCCTGCCGCACCAGGTCGAACTCGGCTTCCTGCGGCGGGCGGTTGACGAGGAACGAGATCCGCACCGATTCCCAGCCATGGCTGGAGTCGAATCCACTGATGCGGATGTAGCGGTCGCCGTAAACCCTGCGGCATTCGGCGAGCTCCATCATCACGCCGGCGGCGTCCTGGAGGTCGAACATCGGCAGGCCCCACATCTCCCAATAGGTGTTGCGGGGATGCGGATCGTCGGTGAACTCGATATTCACCGCCCAGCCATTGGCCAGGCAATACTGCACCTGCTTGGTGATCTGGTCGTCGGTCAGATCAGGCAGGAACGAGAAGCAGCCCTGGGTCAGTTTCATGTCAAAACTCCTCAAACGGTTTCGAGCGCGGTCGGCACGAAGTCCGGCGTATCAGTGGATTGATAGTTGAAGCTGACGTCCTTCCAGACCTCGAGCGCGGCCTTTAGCGGGGTGCAGGTCTCGGCCGCCCTCGCCAGGATCTCGGGACCTTCATGGACGTAGTCGCGCCCCTCGTTGCGGGCGAGGATCATCGCCTCGAGCGCCACGCGGTTGGCGATCGCGCCAGCCGCAATGCCCATGGGATGGCCGATGGTGCCGCCGCCGAATTGCAGCACGACGTCCTCGCCTAGGAGATCGAGCAGCTGGTGCATCTGGCCGGCATGGATGCCGCCGGAGGCGACCGGCATCATCTTGTTCAGGCTCGCCCAGGACTGGTCGAAGAACAGGCCATGCTCGAGCTTGGTCGGGTTGAAGTCTTCGCGGCAGACATCGTAATAGCCGCGCGTGGTGTTGGGATCGCCTTCGAGCTTGCCGACCACCGTGCCGGCGTGGATGTGGTCGACGCCGGCGAGCCGCATCCACTTCGCGATGACGCGGAACGACACGCCGTGGCTCTTCTGCCGCGTATAGGTCGAGTGACCGGCGCGATGCAGATGCAGGATCATGTCGTTGCGCCGTGCCCATTTCGCCATGGACTGGATCGCGGTGTAGCCGATCACGAGATCGATCATGACGATGCACGACCCGAGCTCTTTGGCGAACTCTGCGCGCTCGTACATGTCCTCCATCGTCCCCGCGGTGATGTTTAGGTACGTGCCCTTGACCTCGCCGGACGCCGCCTGCGCGCGATTCACGGCCTCCATGCAATAGAGGAAGCGGTCACGCCAATGCATGAAGGGCTGCGAGTTGATGTTCTCGTCGTCCTTGGTGAAGTCGAGCCCGCCCTTGAGCGCCTCGTAGACCACGCGGCCATAGTTGCGCCCGGACAAGCCGAGCTTCGGCTTCACCGTCGCGCCCAGCAGCGGCCGGCCGAACTTGTCGAGCCGCTCACGCTCGACCACGATGCCGGTCGCCGGCCCCTGGAACGTCTTCACATAGGCGACCGGGAAGCGCATGTCCTCCAGACGCAGCGCCTTCAGCGGCTTGAAGCCGAACACGTTGCCGATGATCGAGGCCGACAGGTTGGCGATCGAACCCGGCTCGAACAGGTCGAGGTCGTAGGCGATGTAGGCGAAGTACGAGCCCGGCGTGCCGGGCACCGGATCGACACGGTAGCACTTTGCGCGATACTTCTCCGCAGCGGTCAGGCGATCGGTCCACACCACCGTCCAGGTCGCGGTCGAGGATTCGCCGGCAACCGCCGCTGACGCCTCGATGGGGTCCACGCCCTCCTGCGGCGTCACGCGGAACAGCGCGATGACATCGGTGTCCTTCGGCGTGTAGTCGGGCTCCCAATAGCCCATGCGCGCGTATTCCATCGTGCCCGATCGATAGCGCTCTTTGCCCCGGACGGTTCCTGCGTGTGCATTCATGGCTCTCTCCTGCTCTTCTCTCTCTGAATGATTAGGCGGCGACCGACTCGCGGGCGCCGATGCGCGGGTCGAGCTCGCCGGCGCGATAGCGCCGCGCCATCTCGCTCAAGGGAATGACCTTGATCTTGCTGGCGTGGCCCGCGGTGCCGAACTGCTCGAAGCGATCGCGGCAGAGCTCGCGCATCGCATCCATCGCAGGCTTGAGGAATTTGCGCGGATCGAACTCCGAGCGCGTTTGCGCGGCGACCTTGCGGAACACCGCGGTCATCGCGAGGCGACAGTCGGTGTCGATGTTGACCTTTCGCACACCGCTCTTGATGCCGCGGACGATCTCCTCCACCGGCACGCCCCAGGTCTGCGGCATCTCGCCGCCGAACTGATTGAACATGTCCTGGAGCGGCTGCGGCACCGAGGAGGAGCCGTGCATCACGAGATGCGTATTCGGCAGGCGGCGGTGAATCTCCTCGACCACCCGCATCGCCAGGATGTCGCCATCAGGCTTGCGGCTGAACTTGTAGGCGCCGTGGGACGTGCCCATCGCGATCGCGAGCGCATCGACCTTGGTGGCGCGGACGAAGTCGACGGCTTGGTCGGGATCGGTGAGGAGCTGGTCGTGGCTGACCTTGCCCTCGACGCCGTGGCCGTCCTCCTGCTCGCCGCCGCCATGCTCGAGCGAGCCGAGCACGCCGAGCTCGCCTTCGACGGAGGCGCCCACCCAATGCGCGAGATCGACGACGCGGCGGGTGATGTCGACATTGTAGTCGTAATCGGCGGCGGTCTTGGCGTCGGCCTTGAGCGAGCCGTCCATCATGACGGAGGTGAAGCCGTGGGCGATGGCGGAGGCGCAGGTCGCCTCGTCATTGCCGTGGTCCTGGTGCATGCAGAGCGGAATGTCCGGATAGGTCCGCTCCAGCGCGTCGATCATGTGCGAGAGCATGAGATCGCCGGCATAGCTGCGCGCGCCGCGCGAGGCCTGGATGATCACGGGCGCATCGACCTCGGCCGCGGCCTGCATGATCGCAATACCCTGCTCCATGTTGTTGATGTTGAACGCCGGCACCGCGTAGCCGTGGTTGGCGGCGTGATCGAGCAGCTGACGAAGGGTGATACGGGCCACGAAAGTTCCTCCTGTTATGGCTTGCCGGCGCGGGTGATCGTCCGCCGGGCGGCTTCGGCAACGCTTTGCGGCGTGATGCCGAATTCGCGGTAGAGCACGGGCGCCGGCGCAGAGGCGCCGAAGCCGCGCATGCCGACGAACTCGCCGTCAGTGCCGATCCAGCGATGCCAATCGCCGGCGACTGCGGCCTCGATGCCGACGCGCGGGGCAGTGCCGAGCACACAGGCGCGGTAGTCCTCCGGCTGCTCCTCGAACAGCGCGAAGCATGGCGCGGAGACCACGGCGGCGCGGATATGTTCCGTCGCGAGCAGGCGAGCGGCTTCCAGCGCGATCGAGACTTCGGAGCCGGTCGCCATCAACGTGACGTCGCGACCGCCGTCCGGCGAGACGATGAGGTAGGCGCCGCGCGCGACACGGTTCCTGCCGCGCACGTCGCTGCGGAATGTCGGCAGCGCCTGACGCGACAGACACAGCACGGAGGGGCGATCTTCCGCCTCGAGCGCGCAGTCCCAGGCTTCCAGCGTCTCGACCGCGTCGGCGGGGCGGAACACCAGAAGATTCGGGATGACGCGCAGCGCCGCGAGATGCTCGACGGGCTGATGCGTGGGACCGTCCTCGCCAAGACCGATGGAGTCGTGGGTCATCACATGGATGACGCGCAGCCGCATCAGGGCCGCAAGACGGATCGCCGGCCGGCTGTAGTCGGAGAAGGCGAGAAAGGTGCCGCCATAGGGGATGAATCCGCCATGCAACGCGAGGCCATTCATCGCGGCGGCCATGCCGTGCTCGCGGATGCCGTAGTGGATGTAGCCGCCGGCGAACGCCCCACGCGTCACCGGAGTCTGCGCTTTGGCGTGCGTGAGGTTCGAATGCGTCAGGTCCGCCGAGCCGCCGACCAGTCCGGGAATTGTCCCGGCAATGCCGTCGAGCACCTGTTGCGAGGCTTGCCGCGTCGCCAGCTTCGGACGCTCGCTGGCAAAGCGCTCGCGCAATTTCGCCGAGGCCTGGGCATAGGCCTCCGGCAGGGCAACGGCCTTGCCCTCGATGAACAGCTCGCGCTGCGCGGCCGTCGCGCATTCGTAGCGGTCGAGCCAGGCAAGACGCTCGACCTGCCCGCGCTGTCCGATCATCCGCCATGCCTTGAGGATCGGGATCGGGACCACGAAAGGCTGATAGTCCCAGCCGAGCGTCCGCCGCGCCGCCGCTGTTTGCTCGGTGCCGAGCGGCGCACCATGCGCCTTCTCGGTGCCCTGACGGTCCGGCGCGCCATAGCCGATGATGGTACGGCAGGCGATCAGCGACGGTCTTGTGCTCTCACGCTCTTCGGCAATCGCCTGCGCAACCGCTTCGGGGTCATGGCCGTCGACACGGCGGACCGACCAGCCGGACGCCGCAAAGCGCGCGAGCTGATCATCGGAAGTGGCCAGCGAGGTCGGCCCGTCGATGGAGATGCCGTTGTCGTCGAACAGCACAATCAAACGGCCGAGCTGGAGATGACCGGCGAGCGAGATCGCCTCCTGGCTGATGCCTTCCATCAGGCAGCCGTCGCCCGCGATCACATAGGTGAAGTGATCGACCAGGCCGTCGCCGTGCCGTGCATTGGCCATGCGCTCGGCGAGCGCCATGCCGACAGCGGTCGCAATCCCCTGCCCCAGCGGCCCGGTCGTGGTCTCGACACCCGGCGTGTGGCCGTATTCCGGATGCCCCGGCGTCTTCGAGCCCCACTGCCGGAACGCCTTGATGTCGTCCAGGCTGACGTCGCCGCCGGTGAGATGCAGCAGCGCATAGAGCAGCATCGAACCGTGGCCCGCCGACAGCACGAAGCGGTCGCGATCCGGCCAATTCGGGTGAGCCGAGTCGAATTTCAGGAACCGCGAGAACAGCACGGTTGCGACGTCGGCCATGCCCATGGGCAGGCCGGGATGGCCGGACTGCGAGGTCTCGATCGCATCGACCGCGAGGAAGCGGACGGCATTGGCGAGATCGTTGTGCGCGACTGCCGTGATGTCGGCTTCAGCGTGGACGGAGATGTTCATCGGATTCTCTCCCTGTTCACTTCAGATTTCGCTTGCGCTCGATCAGCTGCATGATCAGCGGCGTCAGGATCAGCTGCATCGCCAGATCGAGCTTCGCGCCTGGACACACGATGGAGTTCGCGCGGGACATCCAGCTGTGGGGAAGCATCGACAGCAGATAGGGGAAGTCGATGCCGCGCGGATTCTTGAAGCGGATCACGACCATCGATTCGTCCGGCGTCGGGATCCAGCGCGCGATGAACGGATTGGAGGTGTCCACCGTCGGCACGCGCTGGAAGTTGATGTCGGTCTCGGTGAATTGCGGGCAGATGTAGTGGATGTAGTCGGGCATCCGCCGCAGGATGGTGTCGGTGACGGCCTCGGTCGAATAGCCGCGGGCGCTGCGGTCGCGGTGCAGCTTCTGGATCCATTCGAGATTGATGACCGGCACGACGCCGATCTTGAGATCGGCGTAGCGCGCGACATTGACCTTGTCGGTGACGACGGCGCCGTGCAGGCCCTCGTAGAACAACAGGTCCGAATTTTCCGGCAGCCGCTCCCACTCGGTGAAGGTCCCGGGCGCCGTACCATGCAGTGCGGACTCCTCGGCATCATGGACATAGTGCCGCGTCGTCGCGGTGCCGGTCTCGCCATAGTCGCGGAAGGCACGCTCCAGCTCCTCGAACAGGTTGGTCTCGGGGCTGAAATGGCTGAAATGCTTGTTGCCGCGTTCGGCCTCCTGCGCCATCTGCGTGCGCATCTCGGCACGATCATAGCGATGGAAGGCGTCGCCCTCGATGTAGACGGCGTTGACCTTCTCGCGGAAGAAGATCTGCTCGAACGTCTTCTTGACCGAGGTGGTGCCGGCGCCGGAGGAGCCGGTGATGGAGATGATCGGATGCTTCCTGGACATGGGTCGCCTCGCTCACAGCCGGAAGAAGCCGCGCCGCGCGAACAGCGGTGCGGAGATGCTGGCGACCAGCAGCGGATCGCAATGCAGTTCCTCGACGCGCTGCACCTCGTTGCTCGAGCCCATGATCAGCGGCACGCGCTGGTGCAGGCTCTGCGCCGATAGCTCGAGGATGCGCTCGCGCCCGGTCGTGGCGGAGCCGCCGGCCTGTTCGATGATCATGGCCATCGGGTGCGCCTCGTAGGTGAGGCGCAAGCGGCCGTCGCCATAGCCGGGGCGCGCGTCCGAGGGATAGAGGAACACGCCGCCGCGGGTGAGTATTCGGTAGGCCTCCGCAACCAGCGAGCCGATCCAGCGCATGTTGAAATTGTGGTTGGCGGGCCCTTCGACGCCGGCAAGACATTCGTCGACGAAGGCGCGGACCGGCGTATCCCAGTGGCGGCGGTTCGACGCATTGATCGCGAATTCTTCGCACGTCTCGGAGATCTGCACGGCGCTGCGCGCGAGGCGGAAGCAGCCCGCCCTGCGGTCGAGCGTGAAGATGTCGACGCCGTCGCCGAGCGTCAGCACCAGTGAGGTCTGCGGCCCATAGGTGACGAACCCCGCGGCAAGCTGCGCCGAGCCGCGCTGATGGAAGGCGAGAGCCAGGTCATCCGGGGCAGGCAGGATCGAGAAGATCGTGCCGACGGTCATGTTGATGTCGATGTTGGAGGAGCCGTCGAGCGGATCGATCGCGACGCAGATTTTTGCCTCGCGGTCGCCGATTTGCGGCTCGCGCATCTCCTCCGACGCGAGCGCCGCGATCGGCAGTCTGCTGAGACAGCGGCGCAGGATCGCATCGGCCTGGAGGTCGAGGTCGCGCTGGAGATCGCCGTCGCTGTTGCGGCCGGTGGTCAGGCCCGATGCGTCCGCGGAATCGCCGGTGGCGATGAGGTCGGCGATCTCGATCGCCGCCGCCGCGATGGCATCGACTGCGGCTGCCACGGCCAGCGCATGCGGCGCCGTCTCGGAATACCGTTGAAGGTGGTCGTCCAACCTGAGTTGCCCGGTCATCTGCGTCCATCCCCTTGCGGGCGCCGCTTCCAGTTCCCTCCCCGCTGGAGGTCGGTGCGGTCGGTCCCAACACGAGGAGATTGACAGGGGCGGCTTAATAAGGAAAATTTCTATTCATAATGAGTGCCAAAGAATTTTCTTATAATGGCCCCGGCCACGCAGCGGCCCAGCTCCGGCATCTGACGATCCGGCAGCTGCGCTCGCTTGCGGCGCTCTCGGCGAAGGGCAGCGTCACTGCGGCCTCGAGCCAGCTCGGCCTGACCCAGCCAGCCGTCACCCAGCAGCTCCGGCAGCTCCAGGACCTCGCCGGCCTGCCGCTGGTGCAGCGGACCGGCGACGGCATGCTGCTGACGGAGGCAGGCAAGGAGGTGCTGACGCTCGCCGAACGCGTCGAGGCCGCGATCATGGACTGCCAGGGCGCGCTCGATCTGCTCGCTGGACGGACCGGCGGCACGGTGCATCTCGGCGCGGTCTCGACCGCGAAATACTTCGTGCCGCATGCGATCGCGGCGTTCTCGAAGCGGCATCCGAAGATCGAGATCAAGCTCACGATCGGCAATCGCGAGGAGATCCGCGAGGCCATGCACGGCTACGATCTCGATTTCGCCGTGATGGGTCGGCCACCGGCCGACGTCAGCGTCGACGTGCGTCAGCTCGGGCGCAATCCGCACATCATCGTCGCGCGCAAGGGGCACTGGCTGGGGAAGGATTCCGGCCTCAACCTGACCGACCTCGTGCACGAGACCTTCCTCACCCGCGAGCCGGGATCAGGGACGCGCACGCTGATGGAAGGCATGTTCCAGAGATCGGATCTCGAGCCGATCATCGGCATGGAGATGAGCAGCAACGAGACCATCAAGCAGGCCGTCATCGCCGGGCTCGGCATCGCCTTCATCTCGGCCCACACGGTGGCGCATGAGCTCGCCGAAGGTCGTCTCATCGTGCTCGATGTCGCGGGCCTTCCGATCGTCCGGCAATGGTACGTGATCCGCCGCAGCGACAAGGTGCTGCTGCCACCGGCGCAGGCGATGTTCGATTTCCTGGGCTCCGAGGGCTCGAACTATTTGCCCGACGTGCCCGAGTTCGGCGGGCAATAGCCTGCCGATACTCACCCCATCAGCTTCATCGCGATCGTCGCGGCCAGAACGACGATGATCTGGAGCAGACGCTCCGTCGTGAAGATGCGGTTGAAGGTGGTCATCGCTTGGCCCGGCCGACGTAGGAGATCTCGATCGGCGTGTTGCTAGCACACGCGGGCGCCGAGATAACTCCGTAGTCGCCACGGATCCTGCCGGTGCGCCGAAACATGTGATCGCCTGGAACCCGACAAGTTTCGAACGATTCAAATCATCCTGCGCGGAATGGCCGCGCGGTCACTTTGTTCATGCACACAGTGACTTCGCGTGCACGGATGCGCCTTGCCCCGCATCCGGCCGTGCAATGGGGAATCCGGGCGAGTTTTGAAAGAGTCGGGGAGGGCGCGATGAGCCACATCGCCGCCGCGGGAGAGCTTTTGTCTGCCGCAAGCTACATGTCCAAGCGCAATTTTTCGGGTATCGGAGGCGTGTTGACCGCGCTGATGACGTCAGCTGCGTTCTTCGCCAGTCCGCAGGCCTTTGCGCAATCCACGCCCGCGCAAGGCGTGACGATTCCATCCGTCACCGTGACCGCGCCGGACGCACAGCGCCGTACCAATCCCGCTTCGGCCGCACGCCGGTCGAGCGGCACGCGGAGCCGCCGGACGCAAACGGCACGGCGGCCGGGGACGACCGCCGCGCCACAACCCTTCCTGCCATCGCAGGACGCGCGCACCGGCACCGTCGGCTATTTCGCCAACAGCACCTCCGTCGCCACCAAGTCGAACACGCCCATCGTCAACATCCCGCAATCGCTTTCCGTCATCACCCAGCAGCAAATCCGCGACCAGAATTATCAGGGCTTGACCGATGTCACGCGCTACGTCCCGAGCGTCGCCGTCCACCAGGGCGAAGGCAATCGCGACGAGCTCGTCATCCGCGGCGTCGATTCCAGCGCCAACTTCTTCGTCAACGGCTTTCGTGACGACGTGCAATATTTCCGCGACCTGTACAACGCGCAAAGCATCGAGGTGCTGAAGGGCCCGAGCGCCCTGACCTTCGGCCGCGGCGCCGGCGGCGGCGTGCTCAACCGCACCCTCAAGGAGGCCGATGGCACCCGCATCTACCAGGCGACGGGGCAAACGGGCTCGTGGGGCGACCGGCGCGTCACGCTCGACGCGGGCCAAGCCGTCAACGACAACGTGGCGGCACGGCTGAACGTGTTCTACGAGGGCAGCGATGCCTTCCGCGACTTCAATCATCTCGAGCGCTACGGCATCAACCCGACCGTCACGCTGAAGCCCGACGACTTCACCAAGATCAAGCTGTCCTACGAATATTACCACGACGGCCGCACCGCCGATCGCGGCAATCCCTCGCAGGGCCTTCCCGGCGGCGTCACGCGATTCAATCCGACGACACCGTTCGCGCCGAACGGCAATCTTCAGACCTTCTTCGGCAGCCCCAGCCTCAACACCGCGCAGGCGACCGTGCAGACCGGCATGGCGATCATCGAGCACGACTTCCAGAACGGACTGTCGGTGCGCAACGGCACGATGGCGGCCGACTACCAGAAGTTCTACCAGAACGTCTATCCCACCGGCGGGCCGCTCGCCGGTGCCGTCAACGCAGCCGACACCGCGGTCAACCTTGGCGCCTATCAGCACACGACCAACCGCGACAACGTCTTCAACCAGACCGACTTCACCTACAAGGGCTGGACTGGGCCGATCGCGCACACGGTGGGCTTCGGCACCGAGTTCGGCCGCCAGACCGGTGTCGACATCCGCAACACCGGCGTCTTCCCGAACGGCACCAACACCATCGTGCAGAACCCGTTCGCTCCGACCTATTTCGGACCGGTCACCTTCGTCCACCACTTCACCGGCACCAACACCGATGGCGTCACGACACCGGATTCGAACAGTAAATATGCGCTCAACGTCGAGTCCGGTTACCTGCGCGACACCATCGAATTCTCACGCGCGCTCCAGCTCATCGTGGGCACGCGGTTCGACCGCCTCGAGATGTCGGCGCTGGACATGAACACCAACCTCAACCGCAACCGCACCGACAATCTGGTGTCGCCGCAAGCGGCCGTCCTCCTCAAGCCGATGGAGACGATGTCGGTCTACACCGCCTACAGCATCTCCTATTTGCCCGCGTCCGGCGACCAGTTCTCCTCGCTCAACGACGGCACGCTGATCCTCCAGCCGCAGAAGTTCGAGAACACCGAGGTCGGCATGAAGTGGAACATCAATCCGAGGCTGCTGTTCTCGACCGCGATCTACAACCTCAACCGCACCAACCAGCCGATCGCGGACGGCAACAATCCCGGCTTCTTCCTGCCCTCCGGCAGCACGCTGACGCGCGGCTTCGAGGCGAGCCTCGTCGGCTACGTCACCGAGCAATGGCAGTCCACGCTCGGTTATGCCTATACCGATGCGAAGATCACCAGCGCGACGTCGGCGACCGTGGTGCCGGGCAATCGCGTGCAGCTGGTGCCGTACAATCAGTTCGCCTGGTGGAACAAGTACCAGTTCACGCCGATGTGGGCGGCCGCGCTCGGCATCATCTATTTCGGCGATTCCTTTGCATCGTCGGATGACACGGTGAGACTGCCGAGCTTCGTGCGCTTCGATGCCGGCGTCTACGCCACGATCGATGCCAACTGGCGAGCGCAGCTCACGGTCGAGAACATCTTCAACCGCGGCTATTGGGCGTCCGCCGACGGCAACAAAAACATCTCGCCCGGCCAGGGCCGCACCGTGAGGGTCCAGGCGAGCTACCGGTTCTGACGGCTATGGCGCGAACGTCTGCGTCCCATCGCGTGTCGTTCGCGCCGTTCGTCATCGATACGAATACCTGTCATGGTTAACGATCAGGCAGCGCGCTGGACGGCGGCGTAATCCGCGCGCGCGGCGAAATAGGCTTCCAGCTCCGACAGCGCCCGCGCTTCCCACTCGCTCGCCTGCTCCAGAAGCGACCAGCTCTGGCCCGGGCGGAATGCAGCGGTCTGGCGATAGAGCGATGCGATGCCGCGATAGCGGCGCACGTTCTCAAAGATGGCGTGACCGTTCATGTTCAAAAACTCCCTCGTCATTCCCGGGGGAGAAATTGCGGCCAAATCTTTTTCGAAAAGTTAGCGGCGCGCACCAAGCTCGCGGATGGTTGCCGGACTGTTGCGCCGGCGCAACGCGCCCCTTCCGCACGAGGCGGATTTATTGCGAATTCGTTGCCGTGCTCTCGCCCGAGGGCTTCAGCCCGCCGCGGCTGATCATTGCCATCATCTCGCGGCAGAGATCGGCAAGGCCGATCAAGAGCACCGCGAGCAGGCAGAACAGGTTGATGGAATCCGCGCCCGCGCTGGAGAGCGGCATGAACTGGAAGAACGGCGGGATGAACGCCCACCACACCAGCGGAACGGTGAGCAGCGCGGCGAACACCGCCGCCGGCGCGCCCGCGACGATTCCGAGCACGAACAGGCTAGGCAGGAACGCCGCGAAATAGAGCTTGGCGCCGAGTGCGACGCAGACGCCTTGAAGCGCGGCCGACACGGCGACGACGATAAATCCGAGCAGAAACGCCTGCCACGACCATGGCCGTACCCGCGGTACGCCAACCAGTCCCGCACGCCTCATCAGCCTCCCCCTGCCGCCCGTTAACCGGGCTCGCTTGCGACCAAAGTACTACAGCCGCAGGGAAACCGCGAGACGGAAATCGCACGGTGCCGGGCTGCGTATCCAGGGCTTGGTAAACGGCCGCGGGCACGATCGTACCGCTACTCTGTCGCCGCATAGAGCAGGCCCGCGACGGGCAGAGCAAGGCCAATGGCCGACGCCAGCGTCCAGCCGCCTTGCGCGAAGGCCCAGGCGCCAACCGCAGAGCCGGCAGCGCCGGCGGCGAAGAACGTCGCCATATAGAGGCCGTTGAGACGGCTGCGGTGCTCATGCCCGAGCGCGAAGATGGCGCGGAAGCCCAGCACGACGTTCCCCTGGACACCGATATCGATAGCGATCGCGGCCACGACCAGGCAGGCGAGATTCAGCGTCGAGCCGGCCGCACCGACATAGGTCACCAGGAAGCCGGCGGCCGCGAGCAGCATGGCGACCAGCGTCGCGATGCGGCTATGGCCGCGATCGGCGAGCCGTCCCGCGATTGGCGCGGCGAACACGCCGGCGACGCCGGCGAGCGCGAACAGCGCGATGCCGCGCTGGGAGAAGCCGAATTCACTGGCGAGCTGGAGTGGCGCCACCGTCCAGAACAGGGTGAAGGCACCGAACAGGCTCGCCTGATAGAGCGCGCGGCGCCGGAGCAGCGGCGTGGTCCGCGCCAGATGCGGCATCGACAGCAGCAGCGTGCCGTAATGCATGCGCGCGACCGGCTTGCGCTTGGGCAACGTCGTCCACAACACCGCCGCGAGCACGATCATCAGCGCGGCGGACATGAAGAACACCGCGTGCCATGACAGCGCTGCCGTGACAAAGCTCGACACCGGCCGCGCCAGCATGATGCCCAGCATCAATCCGGTCGAGACATTGCCGACGACGCGGCCGCGAATGGCTTCCGGCGCAAGGTGTGCAGCGTAGGGAATGATGATCTGCACGGCGACCGAGCCGAGGCCGATGAACAGCGCGGCGATCAGGAACGGCAGCGCGTGGGTGGCGAACGCGGCGGCCAGAAGCGCCGCGGCGCCGAGCGTGATGACAGAGCAGATCAGCGCGCGGTTCTCGACGAGGTCGCCGAGCGGCACGATGAAGAGAAGCCCCACGCCGTAGCCGATCTGCGTCATGGTGACGATCAGCCCGGCCGCCGCATGCGAGAGGCCGAGCGCGGCGCTGATCGGGGCGATCAGCGGCTGGGCGTAGTAGATGTTGGCGGCGACCATGCCGCAGGCCGCGGCAAGCACGAAGGTCAGTCGCTGCGACACCGCATCCGGCCCGGGTGCGGTCTCGATCGTGGCATTCATCGTCATTCCAACAGACTCCAGATATCGGGAATGATCATTCCCTAATATGACACAAATTCAGTCGAGCAGTTTCATCGCGACGCCGACCAGGCGCTCGCCGTCGAGCGGCAGGCGCGCCTTGCCGACGACGCGCATTCCCTGCGTGATGCAGATCATCAGCCGCGCGGTGTCGTCGGTCGCAACATGGGCGGGAATCGAGCCATCGGCCTGGCCCTCGCGAATGAGGCCGGCGATGAAGGCCTCGTTGGTCTCGAGCTGGGCGTTGACGCGGGCACGGACGTCCGGATCGAGCGCGGCGAGCTCGACCGCGCCGCCGACCACGATGCAGCCGCGACGGCCCTCGATCCCCTGGGAGTGCTCGACATAGGACAGCAACATATGGCGCAGTCGCTCGCGACCGTTGGCGCCGCGCGCCGCCGCGCTGCGGGTCTGCTCCCGGCGCACCGCGGCATAGCGCTCGAAAGCGGCCAGGAACACGGCCTGCTTGTCGCGAAACGCCTTGTAGACACTGCCGGTGGCAAGCCGCATCGCGGCTGTCAGGTCGCCGATCGAGGTGGCATGATAGCCCCGCTCGCAAAATACGCGTACGGCGCGGTCGAGCGCGGTGTCCATGTCGAATTCCCGGGGACGGCCGGGTGGACGGGCAGCAGGCTGGGGACGGCGCGCGGCTTTTTGCATTGCGGGATAATAGGGAATGATTGTTCCCGAATCAAGGCACGGAGTTGTGAATGGGGGGTGGATGGAAGGCACGCTCTCTCCGCATCGTCATTGCGAGCGTAGCGACTTGTCCGCCGAAGCTTCAGCGAAGGCGGAAGCAATCCAGAATCCCTCCGCGGAAAGGCTCTGGATTGCTTCGCTGCGCCCGCAATGACGGAGCAAGGGGCATCGGCGTCGTCCTCCAAGTACCCCTGTCGTTCCCCGCGACCCGGCTACGCCAAGGCTTCGCCGGGGCTGAGGTCCAGGGCCGCCGAAGCTTTAGCGTAGGCGGCAAGCGGGGGAATCCTGTACGCCGCGGCCTCTCGGCTCAATCACAGCCGTCTCTGGAATACTGGATCGCCCGGTCAAGCCGGGCGACGACAGCGAGTGCCTGGTCGCAGACACGCCTTCGCATCCTCGCGGCATGTTTCGCCCGAGTTTTGCCTGGTCACTCCACCCTCGAAGCCAAGAGGGCGCAGGGAAGGCCGGGTGCTGACCTCGCACCCGCGGTCCGCTGCGCGAAGATGGTGCGCAGGGAAACCGCACAGCAGCAGGTGGTGCCAATCACTCGGCCTTCCCTGCGCGATGGTTGGACGGCTTATGCCGTGCTCTCCCGGGAGCCGAATTCCTTCTGGCCTCCCTCACGCCTGCGAAAGTCACCAGCACCGCGCCGGTTGACGCGACTGCCGCATTCGCAAAGCACTTGACCGTAGCAACGACGGCCAGGACCACACGGTTTTGCCGTACGCACGGCCCGCCATTTCGCCGCAGTTTTTCCAGCCCTGTCGACGGAGCCGGAAACTTACAGACGAGACGAACCTGACAGCGCCGCTCATCCGGCACGAAGTTTTGGGCTCACGGAGAGCAATCCGCCCTGCCCTTGACCTCTCGCGCCCGACGCTGTCGCGTCCACCGCAAGCCCGACTCGCGACAGTGACGACACAAGATCGCCCCTCTTGGTGAGCCGGGATGGGCGACACATACGCCAATTCCGAATTTCGGTAAAGTGGAATATTCTTGCAAGCGCAACTTGACACCGGCGCAGATCGGAATGACCCGGTGTTTTGCCCGACGGCCGGGGTCAGCGGGGCGTGACTGGCAGCACGCCTGTGCGAAGTGGCGGCGGCATGCCCCACCGCATCAACACCATCCTGCGTCTGTGTTGCGGACGACCGGCGCAGGATAGTCGGGAAACACGCCGGGCATCGGTGCGAGGTTGCCGACGTATCGGTTGGCGACGCGAAACAGTGCGGCGACGCAGCTTGGTTCGTCGCGATGCTGTAGAGGTTGCACATGCGGTTCGCGGGCTAACGCTTTTTAAAGTCCGTTAGCTTGCGCAGGTAGTAGCCTTGTCGCTGAACGGCGAGCTTAATGTTCTCACTGACGCTCGCTACTTTTTTCTTCTTATGCCATCTGCCTGACGCGTCGGGAAGCGGAATTGGCAAACCATTTCGCACAACCAACAGATCTCGCCTGGTGTTAAGATACACATCGAACATTCTAAGGCCCCCAGCCGATTGTCAGAGTATCGCGGGGAGCAGAAATAGCAAACAACTCCGCCCGGCCTACGATGGACTAGCACGCCGCTACAGATTGCGGTGGATGGCGTGCCGGCACGCCGGCACAACGGAGGCGACGTAGGACCTGTGTCGCGACTTGAGCGGCGGTCATCATGTGTCGTCATCCAGTGGCGGCTCACCTCACTTGTCGGCCATCTCCTGTTAGACCTTGGCAATCTCTGTGCGCACCTCGAACACACATGCTCGATGGCGCGCCGGGCCGCAAGATCGCTACGTCGCGCACCGTGCAGGATAGATGCCATCAAAACGGTGCCAGCAATGCCGCTTTAGCCACACTTACCGGTGAGGACCTGATCTTGAAACGTAGGAGAGTACGTCATTCCGCTGACCGATCAGTCGCGAAATTATGTTGGCGAACTGAACGAGAGAAAAAATTGCGAGGAATTCCAAAATCATTTCGAAAAGCCTCCGGGTTCGAAAATTCGCTGTCGTAAAACACGCCCCAGCCCGGAGACCGCAAATCTAAAACTGTTTGTTGCGGCGTAAACGCAAAATGGAACAGTTCAACGAAGAAACAATAAATCAGTTGCCTTTCGGCAACAGCATGAGGAGATTGCAGCGTTCTCGAAAACACGCTGTCATTGCCGCGCCGTGCGCAGCATCGGCTTCACTGCGCGACGATTGCCGCCGCTCGCGCCGCAGGTATCGCAGATAAGCGACGCGGCTCTGATCGAGCGGGAAGCCGTCACCTTGCCGCTGGATTACGCCTTCGGCTTCGAGCTTGCCGATGTAGGTCCGGCTGCAATCGAGGTGCTGCGCCAGCGCCGACGCGCTGACGGTCTCGGCGCTTCTGGATCGCGGTCGAGGAACAGGCTTGGCGACGGGCGCGACGGTTTCGGTCATCAGCGTCATTCCTGCTGCATCGCAGCGGGATAGCTCACTTTCGCTTCCGGCGGCAGAGCGGACCATATCCAGATTTGCTGCTGGTCGACCTTGGGCGCGATTGCGCCTAACCGGACCTTGCCATGCGGTCTTGAACTCATTCGTTGACGAGGGCGTGTATTGCCCCGTGACCCAAATCCCTTATGTTTATTCGTAGCAGTGATCGGAGCCGGCCCATGTTTCCGTTAATTGTTGCTGCAATCCTTTATCTCAGCCTCATCTCTGCGTGCGGGCACTATACTGCGAACTATGCCGAACAGAGGGGACGCTCTAGGGCCGCCTGGTTACATCTGGGGCGGATTGCTTTATCCACTCCCCTACATTGCGTTGGCACTCTTACCGCCAGTCCGCCGGGAGACGCCGGTCTAAGTCCGCCTCGCTTGGCGGCTTTTCTTGAGTGTCGCCTTTGGGCCCATCGCGTCATTTCGCTGCAAAGCGCTCGCTGCTCGCTATCGGCGCATAGCGAACGTTCCGGCGTCCCCTGCAACTGCAACCACGCATTTTCTCGCACCAGATATTCTCAATAGGTGCGGTGGCGCGGTCCCCGCGTTTCTTTTTGCCCTCTGAAGAACCCTGACGACCGATTGCGGAGGGACCGCCCATCCTTCGACGGTCGCCGCCAGCCATTGCGGGCATCACGTCATCACCACGACACGGTGCGAGCCATCGACGATGCCGCGTTCGGGGCCGACATTCGCTGGCTTTCTGACCCAAAACAACCGTAGGCATTATTCCGAGAACCGTGTAGCCTCCCCGCACCGTCACGCTCTTTGCTTGCCGGAAGCTGCTGCCCACAAAACGGAGAAACGCCGAACTCTCCGCTTCTCTTCAAATTGCAGCCTTGGTGCCATTGGCAGGCGCGATCTTCAGAACCAGCCATTCACAGATCACCAGCGTGCGCGTCGCATAGGCGCGCCCGACTGGCGGACACGATCAGATCAAAGAGGGCAAAGTCATGAGCAAAAGCTTATCGCTGCTGCTGGTGCTGTTGTTCGTCACTATCGGCCATGCGCGGGCGGACCCGCTCAATGAGGACATGACGAAACTCAATGCGCAATGGGATGCAGCGATCAACGATCCAAATTTCGATGCCTTGCTGCCAATGTATGCCACCGATGCCAGTCTAATCCCGCCCGGCGCACCGCCCGTTTCGGGTGCGACTGCGATACGCGACTTCTTTGCCAAAAGGGGAACGAGCGTCAGAAATCACAAGCTTGAACTTGTTGAGGTTTTGCCAATGGGGAACTACGCATACGTGACCTCCCGCTTCAAAGCTTCCTTGGTCAAAGGCGAGGAAACGACCAAGCTGTCCGGAAGCACCGTTAAGCTTTACGAACACCAGTCCAACGGCGAATGGAAGGTTAAGTCCCACATTTTCGTTCGGGAATAGCCAGCCAAACATTACGAGCCGAATGAGCCGGGATGGGCTACACATACGCCATTTCCGAAATTCGGTAAAGTGGAATATTTGGCGCGATTGGGTTGACAGCAAAGCGAAACACCCGGGCATGCCACCGTCATTCCGGAGCGCGGCGAAGCGGCGAGCTATGATGCGCAATTGCGCATCTGAGATCCCATGTCGCCGCGCAACTGCGGCCCGATGGATTCCGGGCTCAATGCTGCACATCGCCCCGGAATGACGAAGGGGAGAGTGTCACCGCTTCGGCCGCCCGGCAGGCCTTCGCCCTCAGCCGACGCGCTGGCACTCTCCTTGCTGCTCGCCCGCCAATCCCTCAGACCCGCAGTGGGTCTGTTTCATAGTGAGGCGATCCCATGCAATCGACGTCCCGTTTCGAAGCGACCATCCCGACACAGCTCCACGTCCTGATCTCCGATCTGCGTTGGCGCACGCAAATGCTCGACGCCGACATTCAGGAGGAAGAGCGGAGGGCCGGAATCTCCGATCCAAACAATCTCGCCTACCCGATGCTCGCGCAGAACCTGAGAGCCCGGCGCGACAATCTCCAGGTGAGCATCGCGATCCTGGAAAGCCGCATCGAAAAGCGATCAACCGAGTGGCCGAGCGCCGCCTGACGCGGATCGTGCCGGGCCCGACCAGGCACCGCGACGGCATCTACAGAAGGGCGCGGGCGATGGGCGATAGCCCTGTCCGCGCCGGTCAACGCGCAGGAACCCGCGTTGCCCTTTTGCAACGGTTCCCCGCCGTCTGAAGCCGGACAAAAGAAACTCCCATTCCAGCCACGAACCCCGCTCACAACGCCGTGAGACTAGCAGGGGAACTACGATGCGTGCACAGCGCGTTTGGAAAGTGAATGGGGCCGCCAGCATCGGGCAGCTCCAATCGAGACTGGATGACCTGAACAAGCGTCTCGGTCAGCTCGAAAGCCAGCATCCGGCGAACTGGAGGCTCGAAGAACTGAGATCCAGCGCGCTGAGCCTGTCGCGCGAGATCGACGACATCCGCTGCGCCGAGGCGACGGCGGCCTTGAGCGAGCTCTTGCGGAAGTAGAGCTTCGGGCGATTCGAGCGACGCGCAAGGAACCAACCTTCCTCGACGCCATTGCCATGCTGAGCATGGAGCAGAATCATGACCAGGCACCTGACGCGAGCCCATCTCGCGCGCGGGGTGGCCGGCGCGGTGTCCACGCTGGTCCTGTGCGCGACGGCAGCATTCACCATCGCGCACCACTTCGCGCTGTGAGGGATTTTGCATGACATCCGATCCCGAGGAGTCGGTGAGGCTGCAAGGTTTTGGTGAGATGACGTTGCGCACTGCTGTCGCGACGCTGATGGCGCTGGCGCCGCGCGAGCGATCCGACGCCGCCATCTTCCGTGTCCGCGACGACGTGCGTTTGGCCTCGAGCGAGATCGCCGAACTTGCCTCGGACTGGGGCATGACACCGATGGCTGAAGTCAGGTCTCCAAGCCTCGTCCCGGAGCAGCACTGGCCGGACATCGTTCGCGGCATGGTGCGCGAGGCGCCACTGCCGGCACTGATGGTGGCGTTCCTGGTGGGCGTGCTGGTGGCGCGGCGGTAGTCTACTGACCTACTGTCCAGCATCGGACCATCGGCCGGCGAATGTAGAGCCATGCCGCCGCGGCAGATGCCCCTGCCCAACCAAATCGGCCGTGGACCCGCCCCGAAAATCGTTGCAAAAAGGCACTCCCGAGGCGCTGGCGGCCGGTCCGCCAAGCCTCTGGAAAACGTCGACTTTTGGAAGAATGGTCGGAGTGGCAGGATTCGAACCTGCGACCCCTGCGTCCCGAACGCAGTGCTCTACCGGGCTGAGCCACACTCCGACAAGAAGGCGGCTTATAGCGTCGGGTTTGACGCACCGCAAGCGGCCGGCATGAGGAATTTTGTCCCTGTGAAAACGGGTCTTGAAACGCTGATTTTACCGGCCGGCGCGGCCGGCGCGGAAGCTGCCGCCCGGATTTTGGCCGCCGGCGGGCTGGTCGCGTTTCCGACCGAGACGGTCTACGGGCTCGGGGCGGACGCCGCCAATGCCACCGCGATCGCCCATCTTTACGCCGCCAAGGGGCGGCCGGCCTTCAACCCGCTGATCGCCCATGTCGCCGATCTCGCCGCCGCGCGCCGGATCGGGCGGTTCGACGCGCGTGCGTTGAGGCTTGCGGAAGCGTTCTGGCCGGGGCCCCTGACGCTCGTGGTCCCGAAAACGGACGACTGTCCGGTGGCCGAGTTGGCCACCGCCGGGCTCGACACGGTCGCGATCCGCATTCCCGCCCATCCGGTGGCGGAGGCGATCCTGCGCGCCTTCGGCGGGGCCGTGGTGGCGCCGTCGGCCAACATCTCCGGCCATGTCTCGCCGACACTGGCAGCCCATGTCGAAAGCGACCTTGCCGGGCGGATCGACCTGATCGTCGACGGCGGACCTGTTACGGTCGGCGTCGAATCGACCATCGTCGGCTGTTTCGACGCCCCGATGCTGCTGCGCCCCGGCGGGCTGTCGCGCGAGCGGATCGAGGCCGTGCTCGGCGCGCCGCTGGCGCGGCCGCCTGTAGAGGCCGAGAGCGACGACAGCCAGCCGCTGGCGCCGGGCATGCTGGCCTCGCACTACGCGCCGCGCGCCAGCGTGCGGCTCAATGCGCGTGATGTGGCCGCGGGCGAAGCGCTGCTCGCGTTCGGCCCCGATCGCCTGCCGGGCCTGGAGGCCGCCGCCGCTGTCATGAATTTGTCGCCCGCGGCTGATCTCGATGAAGCCGCCACCAATCTGTTCGGCTATCTTCGCGCCCTCGATGCGACGAGCCCGCGAGCGATCGCGGTGATGGCGGTGCCGGAAGAAGGACTTGGCGAGGCCATCAACGACCGGCTGCGCCGGGCCGCGGTCGCCCGATAGCGCATGATCCGGAAAAGTATGCAGCGGTTTTCCGATAAGATCATGCGCAAGAGATAAGAGCGAAGAAGAGACAAGAGCATGAACGTCAATAAATCTGCCACCCCGCCGCTTGCGCCAGAGCTGATCGAACAATTCCGCAAGATCGTCGGCGACCGACATGCCATCACCGACGCGGCCGACATCGAGGCCTACGTTACCGAGGAGCGCAACCTGTTTCACGGCCGCTCGCCGCTGGTCCTGCGCCCGGGCTCGACGGCGGAGGTCTCGGCGATCTGCAAGCTCGCCTCCGCGCACGGAATCGCGCTGGTGCCGCAGGGCGGCAACACCGGGCTCGTCGGCGGCCAGACGCCCCACAACGGCGAAGTGGTGGTGTCGCTGCGCCGGCTCGACAAGATCCGCGAGGTCGACACCGCCTCCAACACCATGACCTGCGAGGCCGGCGTCGTGCTCCAGGTCGCGCAGCAGAAGGCGGCCGACGTGGACCGGCTGTTTCCACTCTCGCTCGGCGCCGAAGGAAGCTGCACCATCGGCGGCAATCTCTCGACCAATGCCGGCGGCACCGCCGCGCTCGCCTATGGCGTGGCGCGCGAGATGGCGCTGGGGCTCGAGGTGGTGCTCGCCGACGGTCGCGTGCTCAACGTGTTGTCGAAGCTGAAGAAGGACAACACCGGCTACAATCTGCACAACCTCTTCATCGGCGCGGAAGGCACGCTCGGCATCATCACCGCGGCCACGCTCAAGCTGTTTCCGAAGCCGCGGGCGGTCGAGACCGCGTTCGTCGGGCTAAAATCGCCGGCGGCGGCGCTGAAGCTGCTGACCATCGCGCAAGGCGAAGCTGCGAACGCGCTGACGAGCTTCGAGTTGCTGTCGGAGATGGCGGTCGACTTCTCGGTCCGCCACGGCATCGACGTGCGCGATCCGCTCGAAGCAAAACATCCCTGGTACGTGCTGATGGAATTGTCCTCGCCCGGCGATGATGCCCGCACGCCGCTGGAGACGATCCTGACGCGCGCCATGGAAGACGAGATCGTCGACGACGCCGTGATCGCGGCCAACCTCACCCAGCGCAACGGCTTCTGGAAGCTGCGCGAGGAAATGTCGTCGGCGCAGAAGCCGGAGGGCGGCTCGATCAAGCATGACATCTCCGTGCCGGTCGCCGCCGTGCCCGCCTTCATCGACGAAGCCAATGCCGCCGTCGTGAAACTGATCCCCGGCGCACGGCCGGTGCCGTTCGGCCATCTCGGCGACGGCAATCTGCATTACAATGTCAGCGAGCCCATCGGCGCCAACACCGCGGACTATCTGGCGCGCTGGCATGAGATGAATGCGGTCGTGTTCGAGATCGTGCTGCGCATGGGCGGCTCGATCTCGGCCGAGCACGGCATCGGCGTGCTCAAGCGCGACGAACTGCCCGAGGTGAAGGACAAGACCGCGATCGAGCTGATGCGCGCGATCAAGGCGATGCTGGATCCGCAGGGCATCATGAATCCGGGGAAGGTGCTGTGAGCGTCTCCCTTACGATCGATGCGATCGATGATGCCGATGTCGAGCCCGTCGTCGCGCTGTGGCAACGCTGCGGCCTGACGCGCCCCTGGAACGATCCGCATGCCGACATCGCGCTGGCGCGGCGGCGCGACAATTCGACCGTTCTGATCGGCCGCGATGGCGGCACGATCGTCGCCACCGCCATGGTCGGCCATGACGGCCATCGCGGCTGGGTCTATTACGTCGCGGTCGATCCCGATGGGCGCAAACGCGGTTATGGCCGCGTCATCATGGCCGCGGCCGAGGACTGGCTGCGCCAGGCCGGCATTTTGAAGCTGCAGCTGCTGGTCCGCCGCGAGAACGCGCAAGCCAATGCGTTCTACCAGTCGCTGGGTTTCGAGGAATCGACCTCGGTGATGTTCCAGAAGTGGCTCGACGGCCGCGCTTCCACAACGTAGCCGGAAAACAGCAATGACCGTATCCGACCGCGTCCGCATCAAGGACGTCCGCGTGCTCTCGGACGGCTGGACCACGCTGAAGACCACGACGTTCGAGTACCGGCGCGCCAATGGCGAGTGGCAGACGCAGCACCGGGAAACCTATGAGCGCGACAACGCCGCCGCCGTGCTGCCGTATAATCGCGCACGGCGTACGGTGATCCTGGTACGCCAGTTCCGCCTGCCGGCCTTTATCCGCGGCTACGACGATCTCCTGATCGAAGCGGCCGCCGGCGTGCTGGACGATGCCTCCCCCGAGGTGCGCATCCGCGCCGAGGCCGAGGAGGAGACCGGCTATCGCCTGCACCACGTCCACAAAGTGTTCGAGGCCTTCATGAGCCCCGGCGCCATCACCGAGAAGCTGCATTTCTTCGTCGCCGAATACGAGCCGGAGATGCGGGTCAGCGACGGCGGCGGCCTCGAGCACGAAGGCGAGGACATCGAGGTGCTGGAGCTCTCGATCGACGAGGCCTTGGCAATGATCGCGGACGGCCGCATCATCGACGCCAAGGCGATCATGCTGCTGCAGTACGCGGCGCTGCATATTTTCAGGTGAGTTACGCTTTCTTCCTTCTCCCCCTGTGGGAGAAGGTGGCGCGAAGCGCCGGATGAGGGGTACGCGTCCGCAAATTCAGAAAGAGCGGACTCGCGGAGAGATACCCCTCACCCGTCTCGCCGCCCCGCGGCGAGCCACCCTCTCCCGCAAGGGGAGAGGGGAAGACAGCGCAATCGGCTCCACTAAGCCTGCAATTCTGCCCTGCGCCGCCCCGCCCCGGTTGAGCAACACCAAAACTATCTCTAGTCTGGCGCGAACCAAGAACCAGGAGACGCGCCCCATGTCCGCTTCGCGCGACGACGAATTCGGCTTTGCGCCCGACTACGACTCCCCCGTCCCCTATATGCAGCGCACGCGCGAATATTACACCGCGATCGGCTACACCACGCCGTATCGCTGGGCGCATTACACGCAGGCGCCGTTCCAGCCGCTGAAGAAACCGTTGGCAAAATCGCGCGTGACGATCATCACCACGGCCGCGCCTTACGATCCCACCAAGGGCGACCAGGGGCCGGGCGCGGCGTATAATGGCGGGGCGAAATTCTACCAGGTCTATGACGGCGACACCTCGAAGCAGCACGATCTGCGCATCTCGCACATCGGCTACGACCGCAAGCACACCACGGCGACCGACAACGGCACCTGGTTTCCGCTGCCGCAGCTCTTGAAGGCATCTGCCGTAGGCCGCATCGGCGAGGTGAGCCAGCGTTTCTTCGGCGCGCCGACCAACCGGAGCCATCGCGTCACGCTCGACACCGACGCGCCGGAAATCCTGGCGCGCTGCCTCGCTGACAAGGTCGATGTCGCCGTGCTGGTGCCGAACTGCCCGGTCTGCCACCAGACCACCGCACTGGTGGCGCGGCATCTCGAGGCCAACGGCATTCCGACCGTGGTGATGGGCTGCGCCAAGGACATCATCGAGCATGCCGCCGTGCCGCGCTTCTTGTTCTCGGATTTCCCGCTCGGCAATTCCGCCGGCAAGCCACACGACGTCGCCTCGCAGGCACAGACGCTGGAGCTCGCGCTGACGCTGCTGGAAAGCGCGAGCGGTCCGCAAACCACGATGCAGTCGCCGCTGCGCTGGAGCGAGGACGCCTCCTGGAAGCTCGACTACAACAACGTCGCACAGCTCTCGCCTGAAGAGCTGGCGCGCCGCCGCGCCGAATTCGACAAGCAGAAGGAGATCGCGCGCGGCAACCGCGCCGCCTGACGTCCTCCGACAACAACAAACTAAGGGGAGAGCGACGTGACGCGACCGTTCGAGGGCGTGAAGATCCTGGACTTCACGCAGGTGCTGGCCGGCCCCTATGCGAGCTACCAGCTCGCGCTTCTGGGGGCCGACGTGATCAAGGTCGAACGGCGCGAGGGCGAGGACATGCGCCGCACACCGCTCAGCCGCGAATGGGCCGAGCGCGGACTCGCGCCGGCGTTCCAGGCCATCAACGGCAACAAGCGCAGCCTGACGCTCGATTTGCAAAAGCCCGACGCGATCGCGATCGTGAAGAAGCTCGTGGCGCAAGTCGACGTCGTCATGGAGAACTTTCGCCCGGGCGTGATGGACAAGCTCGGCATCGGCTACGAGGCACTCTCCGCGATCAATCCAAAGCTGATCTATTGCGCCGTGTCCGGCTTCGGCCAGACCGGCCCGGACCGCCTGAGGCCCGGCTATGACGGCAAGATGCAGGCGCTGTCGGGCATCATGGCGATCACGGGACATCCCGAGACGGGGCCAACGCGCGCGGGTTTTGCGGTGTGCGACGTGCTGTCGGGCGCGACGGCCGCGTTCGGCGTGTCGAGCGCGCTGTACCAGCGCGACCGTACCGGCAAGGGACAGCTGATTGACGTCTCGATGCTTGAGGCGACGATGGCGTTTCTCTCGGGGCAGATCGCGGACTGGTCGGTCGCCGGCCATCGCCAGCAGCTGTCGGGCAACCAGGCCGTCAGCCGTCGGACCACGGCAAATCTGTTCAGATGCGGCGACGGCCACATCCTGCTCGCCGTCAACAACGAGAAGCAGTACCGCGCGCTGATGTCCGCGCTCGGCCGCGAGGACACGCTGTCAGACCCGCGCTTCGCCGACTGGTTCGCGCGCAACGAGAACGAGGGCGCATTGCGCGCCATCATCGAGGAGGCGCTGGCGGCCAGGCCTGCGCGCGAGTGGGAGACAATCCTGGAAGATGCCGGCGCGCCCTGCGCCAGCATCTGGAAGGTCGAGGAGGTCATCGATCATCCGCAAATCAAGGCGCGCGGCGCGATCCAGGAGCTGGATACGCCCTACGGCCGCCTGCGCTTTGCCGGCAGCGGCTTCAAGCTCGGCCATGGCGGCGGCCGGCTGGACCGGATGGCGCCGGAATTGGGTGCGGATACGGATGCGGTGCTGGGCGAGCTGGGGTTCGATGCAGCGGAGATCGCGGCGCTCAGGGCAAAAGAGATCGTGTAGATTGCGTAGGGTGGGCAAAGGCGCAACGCGCCGTGCCCACCGTCTACCCACTTGCTTGAAACACGATGGTGGGCACGCTTCGCTTTGCCCACCCTACGGCACCGCCGCCTAAAACAACGACCCCTGCCCGTCATCTGACGAGCTAGCAGCGACCTTCCGGGCCGCCTTCTTCGGTTTCGCCGCCTCAGCTTCCGCCTCCATCTCCTCCGCGCTGATCGGCAACACGAGCTGATCGTCGTCATTGGCGACGCGGTTGACGCGGGTGGAGACCGGGTGCCAGGCGAATTCACCGATGCGCGGGGTGGACATCAGCGGCAACACGGCATCGACATCGTCGCCGCGGCTGTCGAGCCAGCGCTCGAAATCGCGCGGGCTGATGGTGACGGGCACGCGGTCATGCAGCGCGGCGAGATCCTCGCCCGCCGCCGCCGTGACGATCGCGACGGTGTCGAGCTCCTCACCGTTCGGCCCGACCCAGGTCTCGAATACCGCAGCAAAGCCGAGCGGCTCGCTATCGGCGCGGTGGATGAAGAAGGGCTGCTTGCGGCCACCCTCCGCCTTCCATTCATAATAGCCGTCGGCCGGGATCAGGCCGCGGCGCCTCCGAATCGCGTTCTTGAAGGCGGGCTTTTCCAGCACCGTCTCGGAGCGCGCGTTGATCAGGAGCGTAAATCCCTTGGGATCCTTGACCCAGCTCGGCAACAATCCCCAGCGCATCAAGCGGAAATGGCGCGCGCCATTCTCGAGCAGCACGACCGGAATCGGTTGTGTCGGCGCGACGTTGTACCGTGACGGGAAATTCGGCTGCTCGATGTAGCCGAACAGTTGCCGTAAAGCCGCGGGGGCCGAAGTTATGACGAAGCGTCCACACATCCTTGGGGGCCTATATAGGGTCCGTTCAGGTCCTTTTAACCCCGAACGTTAACACTGCGGCAGATGAGCTCAACGGCCTCCCAACCCGCGCGGACGCATGTACAGACGGGCCCCGAGGCCGCCGCCTGGGCCGAGCGGCTGCGCGTGGCCAACATCAACCCGCGAACCGGGCTTGCCACCGACTATCTCAACCATTTCAATGAAGCCGTGATGCTGCTGGAAATGGTCCCGGACATGCCGGAATGCGCCGAAGATTTTTTGACCTGGTCGCCGCTGTCCTATGCCGAGCATTTCACCGCGTCGAATTTCAAGGCACGGGATCTGGCCATCGAAGCCTATGAGAAGGCCGATCCGAATGTGCGCGCCCAGTTCGACCACATCACTGATACCATGACCTCGATCCTGACAGCGGTCGGCTCGGCCATGCGCGAGGTCGAGAAGGACACGACCCGCGTCCGCCTCGCCGAGCAGGCCACGCTCTGGGTCAAGCCGCTGATCGCGGCCTGCGGCGGCATCATCAATGGCGGCGCGGAAGCCGACGTCGACACCATCATGGCGAATTGAGCCAAGGGCTGTTGAAGGGTTGTTGAAGATATGTCTGCGGTCATCCAGCCCACCCACCCCCAGATCGCGGTCAGCGCCGCCATCTTCCGCGACGGCAAGGTACTTCTGACCCGCCGCGCCCGCTCGCCCGCCAAGGGGTTCTATTCGCTGCCCGGCGGCCGGGTCGAGTTCGGCGAATCGCTGCACCAGGCGCTGGCGCGCGAGGTCGACGAGGAGACCGGGCTCGCCATCGAGATCATTGGCCTCGCCGGCTGGCGCGAGGTGTTGCCGGCCGCAGCCGGCGCCGGCCATTACCTGATCATGTCCTTTGCCGCCCGCTGGGTGGCCAAGGAGCCGGCTCTCAACGACGAGCTCGACGATTACCGCTGGATCGCCCCCGACGCCCTGGCGAGCCTCGGCGACCTCAAGCTGACCGGGGGGCTGGAGGAGGTCATCCTGTCGGCCGCCGGGCTGATCGGGCCCTGACCGCCCCGTCTTGCGTCCTCCGCTCCGAGGGGGCATACACCCCGCCGATGTCCACGCGATTTCTGGCCATTTTTGCCCTGATTCTCGCCTGCGCCTCCGTGCCCACAAGGGCCCAGGACGTGGCGGCGCCGTTTGACGCCGATTTGCAGCGGCTGGCGGAGATTTTGGGCGGCCTGCACTATCTGCGCGGCATCTGCGGGTCCAACGAGGGCAACAAATGGCGCAGCGAGATGCAGGCGCTGATCGATGCCGAAACCCCCTCGGGCGAGCGCCGCACCCGTATGATCGCCGGCTTCAACCGCGGCTATAACGGCTTCCAGCAGACCTATCGGAGCTGCACGCCGGCCGCGACGGTGGCGATCCGCCGCTATATCGAGGAAGGCTCGAAGATCTCGCGCGATCTCACGGCGCGTTACGCGAACTGAGCGCATCTCCTCATCCTGAGGAGCGCGCTCTTCGCGCGCGTCTCGAAGGATGCAAGGCCCCGCTGCCGCAGCACGGCCTCTATGGTTCGAGACGGCGCTAACGCGCCTCCTCACATGAGGGTTTGGCTGTCGAACGCGCATCTGGAACCCTGTCATCGACTTTGTTCACAGCCGTTAACCGTTCCTAAAGATGTGGCCTAGCGGGCGTTAATACGCGTGCTACACCTTTCGTACAGCGCATCGCCGTGGATCGCGCCCCAGCCCTGATCGAGTTTCATGAGCCATTCAGTGTCCTACGCCCCCGCCCGCGCGCCGCTGCCCGATCACGAGCAGAAACAGGCCGCGCTGAGCTATCTCAACGAGGCCTGGGCCGAAGCGCGCCATGATGGCGTCGACGGCGACTGCCTGGCGCAGGCGAGCCTGTTTGCGGCATTCGCCGAGCTCGTCGGTACCTACGGCGAGGATGCGGTGGCGAAATTCGTCGAGGGCTTTCCGGGCCGCATCCGCAACGGCGAATTCTCGGTCACTCTCGCAAGGCAGTAAGCTTCTTGCGAAAAATGACCCCGCCACACGGGCGGGGCCAGTCTACGGATGAATGACTTGGCGAACGGGATCTGGCGAACAGGTTCGCGAAGTCTGCCGCGTTTATCGCACGGAAGCCGCCTCCCCCAGACAAGCATTAGTCTCGCGATGACCGGGAGATATTCCCACTACGATCGGGAATGCACTCCCTCCTCCCTCACGGCGCGACCTTGAGCGTCGCTTTCATGTTGGGATGATAGCGGCAGTAATAGTCGACAATTCCCGCCTTCTTCAGAACAAACGTTGCCGACTTCTTCGGTGGCAGCATCACGTCGAAATCGCCGCTCTTCGCCGTGGCGGTGTGCGCGAACACGTCCTTGTTGATCCATTCGATGGTATCGCCGACCTTCGCGGACGTTTCGGCCGGTGAAACCACGAGATTGTCCATTATGATCTGCATGGTCGCGGCGCGCGCCGGGACGACGATCGACAGCAAGACGACCGCAAGCGCGATCGAAGCGAGGTGTCGCGGCTTCATCCCACACCCCCTATTTCAGCTCGGCCGCGACATGCTCGGCGTGCTGCTGGTGGCCCTGAAAAATCTTCAGGCCGGTCTGCAACAGGCTCTTGAGCTCGGCATTGCCGGCGGACGGGATGAGCTGGGTTTCCAGCGCGCCGTTGACCGCCTTGTGGTAGGCGACCTCGTTCGCGACATAGGCCTTGTCGAAGGCCGCGCCGCTCAGCTTGTCGAGCTCAGCCAGCTTGTCGCTCGCCTGCTTCGACAGCGTCTTGCTGGTATCGTTGTCTTCAGGCGTAACGTTCAGCTTCTTGACCAGCGCCAGCGCCTGCTTGTTGACCGCCTCGTGGTCGCGCAGCATGTCCTCGGCAAACGCCTTGACGTCCTTGTTCTTGGCCTTTTTCTGCGCCTGCTTGGCCGCGTTGATGTCGATCACGCCCGCGGTGTAGGCGATGTGAGCGATCTGCGGATCGGTGGGCTTGTCGGCTGCGCTCGCGCCTTGCAGTAGCGCCGGGCTCGACAACAGAATTGCCGCGGCGATCGCCGCGCTCCATCGGGTGAACATGTTTGAAACTCCTGTGCTGCCGGAGGGTTTGCCGGCGTTGCTTCACAGGCATTGGATGGGATTTTCGCGCAAACGTTCCCGAAAAACTTCAGCCGCCGCTGCCGAGCCGCTTCAGCACCGATACGGTCAGCCGCTCGCAGCGCCACCCGGCAAACGGGAACGCATCCATCATAACCGGACCGATCTCCTTCTCGACGTTCTCGCGCAACATGGTGCGCGCACGGTGCAGCCGCGTCTTCACGGTCTCGGGCTTGACGCCGAGCAGATCGGCGGTCTCCTCGATGTTCATCCCCTCCATGACGCGCGCGACGAAGACCATGCGGAACACATCCGGCAGTTCGTCGATTGCGCGTTCGACGACGCGCTGGATTTCACGTTGGGCCATGGTCCTTTCCGGATCGCCTGCGGGAGAAACGGGAAATTTTATGATCTGCGCGTCGAGCGCCCCTTCCGGCAGCGCGCTGAGCTCGACATGCGGCTTGCGGCTTCGCGCCCGGCCAAGCGCCTCGTTGATGGCAATGCGCGACAGCCAGGTCGACAGCCCGGACTCGCCGCGAAAGTCGTCCAGATGGGTAAAGGCCCGGACATAGGTTTCCTGCACCACGTCCTCGGCTTCGCTGTCGCTGCGCAGGATACCGCGCGCTAGACGGTAGAGCCTGCGGTTGTTGGCCTGCATGATCTCGCGCAACGCGGCCTCGTCACGGCCCCGCGCGCGATCGACCAGTTCGGCTTCCGATGCTCTAGCGCCGGCGGACAGGCCGGCTGCGGTCCGCTGCATGGTGGTCACCTGTTTCCATTCGTTCCGGACATTGGATGCAGGCCAGCGATAAAGGTTCCCGACTTTCTTACCCTCCCCTGGAGGGGGAGGGTCGATCGCGCGCAGCGCGAGCGGGGTGGGGTGACAGTCTATACCTTTGAGGCGGTGCCCGAGTGGAGAGATCACCCCACCCCGCTTCACCTCTCGCTTCGCTCGACGTGAAGCGACCCTCCCCCTTCAGGGGAGGGTAAGAGCTAATCCGTCTCGATCGGCAGTGCCGGATCCCTCGCCCATTCGCCCATGGAGGCATCGTACAGCGTCAGCTTGTCGTAGCCGAGCTGTGTCAGCATGAGCAGGTCGATCGTCGCCGAGATGCCGCCGCCGCAATAGCAGATCACATTCTTGTCGCGCGTAACGCCCTGGGCCGCGAACTTCGCTTCGGCGTCGGCAAGCGTCGTCAGTGTCTTGTCGGCCTTGGCAAGCGTGGCCGCGGGCACGTTGACGCTGCCGGGCACGCGGCCGGGCCGGCCGTAGCGGCTCGGCTCGAGGCCCTGATGAAATTGCGGCCCGAGCGCGTTGACGATCACGGTCGAGGGATCGCAGATCCGCGCCTTCACGGTGGTCTTGTCGACGAAGAAGCCCGCGTGCGACGCGGCCTTGAAGGTCGTGGCGGGATAGCCCTTCGGCGCGCCCGTCTCGACCGGCCGCCCCTCGTCCTTCCATTTGTCAAAACCGCCGTCGAGCACGCGCGCATCGACGCCGAGCGAGCGCAGCATCCACCAGAACCGCGTCGACCACATCATGGTGCCGATGCTGTAGAGCACGATGGTCTTGGATGCGTCAGCGCCGTGGCGACCGAAGGCGGCCTCTAGCTGGGGCACGCCAGCCATCATGAAGAGCTGTTGCGCGGAGGTGTCGGAGAACTCGCCTTGCAGGTCGAGGAAATCCGCGCCGGGGATGTGGCCGGCCGCGAACGTCTTGTCGCCGGGCACCGCGCGATAGGGCACATCGCTACCGGGCGGCACCGGCTCGTTATAGGTCGTGCAGTCGTAGAGGCGGAGGTTGGGATCGCCGAGAATCGCGGCGAGTTGCACAGTGGTGATGAGGGGCGTCGGTTGGGACATTGCTCTCTCCCAATTTGAGTCTACGCTTCCTGGCACTCTGTCATTGCCCGCGAAGGCGGGCAATCCAGTATTCCAGAGGCGGCGGTGATCGAACCGAGAAGCCGCGGCGTACTGGATGCCCCGCCTCCGCGGGGCATGACAGCGGAGCGAGAAGCGGGCCGCCCTCTACTGCTTCAGCGTCTCCAGAAACCGCACCGGCTCGCCCTGCGAGGCCGTCACCAGTTCGCCCTGCCACATCACGCGGCGGCCGCGGATGAAGGTGCCGACGGGCCAGCCGGTGACGCGGACGCCGTCATAAGGCGTCCAGCCGGCTTTGGACGCCACCCATTTGTTGGTGATGGTCTCGCTGCGCTTGAGATCTACGATCGTGAAATCGGCGTCGTAGCCTGCGGCAATGCGGCCCTTGCAGGCCATGTTGTAGAGACGCGCGGGGCCGGCGCTGGTGAGGTCGACGAAGCGCGCCAGCGACAGGCGGCCGGCGTTGACGTGGTCGAGCATGAGCGGCACCAGCGTTTGCACGCCGGTCATGCCGGAGGGCGAGGCCGGATAGGTCTTCGACTTCTCTTCCAGCGTATGCGGGGCATGGTCGGAGCCGAGCACGTCGATGATGCCCTGCTCGATGCCGCGCCAGATGCCGGCGCGGTGATCGGCCCCGCGCACCGGCGGGTTCATCTGCGCCAGCGTGCCGAGCCGCTCGTAGCATTCGGGTGCGACCAACGTCAGATGATGCGGCGTCGCCTCGCAGGAAGCGACGTCCTTGTGGTCGCGCAGGAACTCGATCTCTTCCTTGGTCGATATGTGCAGCACGTGGATGCGCTTGCCGGTCTCGTGCGCGAGCTTGACCAATCGCTGCGTCGCCATCAGCGCCGCGGTCTCGTCGCGCCAGACCGGATGCGAACGCGGATCGCCCTCGATGCGCAGCGACTTGCGGTCGTTGAGGCGGTATTCGTCTTCGGCGTGGAAGGCGGCGCGGCGGCGGATCACCTGGAAGATGCGGCGCAGGCTCTCGTCGTCCTCCACCAGCAGCGCGCCGGTCGACGAGCCGATGAACACCTTGACGCCCGCACAGCCGGGCGCGCGCTCCAGCACCGGCAGATCCTGCACGTTCTCGCGGGTGCCGCCGATGAAGAAGGCGAAATCGCAGTGCATGCGATGATGGGCACGCTTCACCTTGTCGGTGAAGGTAGCCTCCGTCACGGTCAACGGCGCCGTGTTCGGCATCTCGAACACGGCGGTGACGCCGCCCATCACGGCGCTGCGCGACCCTGTCTCGAGGTCTTCCTTCTGCTCCAGCCCGGGCTCGCGGAAATGCACCTGGGTGTCCATCACGCCCGGCAGGATGTGGAGGCCCTTGCAGTCGATCACCTCAGCGGCGGAGGCCTGCGAGAGCGGGCCCAGCTCCGCGATGCGGCCGTTGGTGATGCCGATATCGCGAACACCCTCGCCGTCCTGGTTGACGACGGTGCCGCCTTTGAGGATCACATCGAAGCGCTGGGTCATGGCTGAAGGCCTCTCTCATCCCCAAGCGCGGGGCTTGAGGTCTTGTCGTTTATGCCTTGCGGGCTTACGTTCCGGAGCAACATGTCGCAAGAGATTTTCACATGAAATCAGCGTTTCTTCCCGACCGGAGCGTGGTCAAGGTCGCGGGCGAGGACGCGCGCAACTTCCTCAACGGCCTGATCACGACCGATCTCGACAGGCTGAAGCCGGGCCTGGGGCGATTCGGTGCGCTGCTGACGCCGCAGGGCAAGATCATCGTGGATTTCCTGATCACAGAGGTGCCCGCAGGCCATGGCGGCGGGTTCCTGATCGACTGTCCGAAGGCGCTGGCCGAGGGCCTCGCCACCAAGCTGAAATTCTACAAGCTGCGCGCCAAGGTCACGGTGGAAAACCTCGATCTCGGCGTGCTCGCGGCCTGGGACGGCCAGCTTGCGGCGCAGCCGGACCTTGCGTTCGCCGATCCGCGCAATGATGCGCTCGGCACTCGCATCCTGATCCCCGAAGATCTCAAACAGAAGCTGTCCGATCTCATCGGCGCCGAGCTGGTCGATGCCGCCGAATACGAGGCCCATCGCATCGCGCTCGGCGTGCCGCGCGGCGGGCTCGATTTCATGTACAGCGATGCGTTCCCGCACGAGACCAACATGGACCGTCTTGCCGGCGTCGATTTCGACAAGGGCTGCTATGTCGGCCAGGAGGTCGTCTCGCGCATGCAGCATCGCGGCACCGCGCGCACCCGCAGCGTCAAGGTGCTGCTCGACGACCTCTCGCCGGAGGCCGGCGTCAGTGTTATGGCCGGCGACAAGCCGGTCGGCACGATGGGCTCGTCCGCACAGGGCAAGGGCATCGCGCTGGTACGCATCGACCGCGTTGCGGACGCGCTCGATGCCGGCCAGCCGCTCACCGCCGGCGGCCTCGCCGTGAGGCTCGCCGAACCCGACGTCGTCCGCATTCCCCTGAAGCAGCCCATCGCATGAGCCGAGCCCCCCGCCTGCATCCCGACGGAAAGACCCGCTGCCCCTGGCCCGGCGAAGACCCGCTCTATGTCGCCTATCACGACACCGAATGGGGCGTGCCGGAATATGACGACCGTGCGCTCTACGAAAAGCTGATCCTCGACGGCTTCCAGGCCGGCCTCTCCTGGATCACGATCCTGCGCAAGCGGGACAATTTCCGCAAAGCCTTCGATGATTTTCAGCCGGAGAAGATCGCGCGCTACAACGACAAGAAGGTGCACGCGCTGATGAACGATGCCGGCATCGTGCGCAACCGCGCCAAGATCGACGGCGCGATCCTGAGCGCGAAATCATATCTCGACATCATGGAGAAGGGCCCGGGCTTCTCGAAGCTGTTGTGGGACTTCATGGACGGCCGGCCCAAGGTCAACAATTTCAAGACCACTGCGAGCGTGCCGGCCTCGACGCCGCTGTCGACGCAGATCTCCAAGGAACTGTCCTCGCGCGGTTTCAAATTCGTCGGTCCGACCATCGTCTACGCCTTCATGGAGGCGACCGGCATGGTCAACGACCATCTCGTCGACTGCCATTGTCACGCGAGCTGCGGCAAGACGCAGCGCAAGCCGCGCCTCAAGGCCAAATGACCGCGAAGAAAACGGCACGCGACGTGGCATCCCGCGCCTGGCAACGCATGCTGTCGGGCCGGCGGCTCGATCTGCTCGATCCCTCTCCGCTCGATGTCGAGATCGCCGACATCGCGCATGGGCTGGCGCGCGTGGCGCGCTGGAACGGGCAGACCACCGGCGCGCACATCTTCTCGGTCGCGCAGCATACGCTTCTGGTGGAGACCGTGATGCGGCACGAGATGCCGCGCGTCGACGAGCGCATGCGGCTCGCCGCCCTGCTGCACGATGCGCCCGAATACGTGATCGGCGACATGATCTCGCCGTTCAAGGCCGTGCTCGACGGCCACTACAAGGCGGTGGAGAAGCGCCTGCTCGGCGCCATCCACATCCGCTTCGGCCTGCCGCCGGCGCTGCCCGAGGAGATCACGCAAGCCATCAAGGCCGCCGATCGCGGGGCGGCCTATCTGGAGGCAACCGAGCTTGCCGGCTTCAGCGAAAGCGAGGCGAAGCGCCTGTTCGGCAGGGACCCCAGCCTCTCCGACAGCGTCCGGCGCGACTACCTCACGCCCTGGACCGCGGCGCGGGCCGAGAAGCAGTTTCTGGAGCGGTTCAACGCGGTGTTCGCGTAGCATCATCCCTTCGTAGGGTGGGCAAAGCGAAGCGTGCCCACCAAACTAGCCGCGGTGTGCGCGGTGCGAAACGGTGGGCACGGCGCGATGCGCCTTTGCCCACCCTACGAGCGCTCGCTATAATCAGCGGCAAAAAGGTCCGCCATGATCCACGTCTGTTCCCTCGCCGCCCTTCCCGAAACCGTCCGCCTCACCAGGGCCAGCCATGTGCTGACCGTCATGGCCAATGTCGAGCAGGTGGCACGTCCGGTGTCGGTGCTGCCGGCCAACCATCTCAAGGTGTCGATGGACGACATCACCGAGGAGATGGACGGCTTCACCGCACCATCCGAAGCTCATATCGACCAGGTGCTGAATTTCGTACGCGGCTGGGACCGCAGCGCGCCGCTGGTGGTGCATTGCTATGCCGGCATCAGCCGCTCCACTGCGAGCGCCTTTGCGGCCGTCTGCGCCCTCAATCCGGATCGCGACGAGATCGAGATCGCCAAGAAGATCCGCGCGGCCTCCCCGATCGCCTCGCCGAACCGCCGCATCGTCGGTCTTGCCGACCGCGCGCTCGGACGCAACGGCCGCATGCTGCGCGCGCTCGACGAGATGGGCCCGGGCGCCATGATGGTCGAGGGCCGCCCCTTCGTGATCGAGCTCGAATGACAACTGCGACATCAGCCGCATGAGCGACACGCAGCTGACGCCGATCGAGATCGGCCTGACCGCGGCGATCGTCGCGATCGAGGATCATGAGCCGCTGATCCTCACCGCGCACAGCAGTGATGGGCTGGCGGGCCTGCCGTTCGGGCCGTTCGATGCGCCCAGCCATCGCACGTTCGAGATCGGCCTGCGCGCCTGGGTCGAGGCGCAGGCGGGCTTGCGGCTCGGCTATGTCGAGCAGCTCTACACGTTCGGCGATCGTGGCCGTCATGCCGAGGCCGGCGACACCGGTGCGCATATGGTGTCGATCGGCTATCTGGCGCTGACGCGCGCGGTGGGCGGCGAGCTCGCAGCGACCGGCGCGAGCTTCGAACCGTGGTATCGCTTCCTCCCCTGGGAAGACTGGCGCGAGGAGCCGCCTGCGATCATCGCCCGTGACATCATTCCGGCGCTGACGCTATGGGCCGAGGAGGAGACGCCGGAGACCACACGCGCGCTGCCGCGCCGGGATCGCGTGCGGTTCTATTTCGGCCTCGACGGCGCGCCCTGGGACGAGGAGCGCGTGCTCGACCGCTACGAGCTCTTGTACGAGGCCGGGCTGATCGAGGAGGCGCGGCGCGACGGCCGTCCTGCGGCATTGGCGCGCAAGCAGCTTCCCGCGCTCGGCACCTCCATGCGGTTCGATCACCGCCGGATTCTCGCGACAGCGATCGCGCGGCTGCGTGCAAAACTGAAGTATCGTCCTGTGGTGTTTGAACTTTTGACCGCGGAGTTCACACTCACTGAACTGCAGTACACGGTGGAGGCGATCTCCGGCCGGCACCTGCACAAACAAAATTTCCGCCGCCTGGTCGAAACCGAAGCCTTGGTCGAACCGACCGGGGTGATGTCGACACAGACCGGCGGACGGCCGGCGGCGCTCTACCGCTTCCGCCGCGACGTGCTCCAGGAACGACCCGCGCCGGGCTTGCGCGTACGCTCCCGGCGCTAGATCCTAGGATTTGCGTGACCGGCCCCTGCCCGCCGGTTGCCTGGAGGCTTCATGTCCGACGGCCCGTTTGACGTCTTTGCGCTGATCATTGCGATCATCGCTGTCCTGATCGCGATCAAGGCCTCCAGCCAGGCGGCCGAGCTGCGCCGCCGGCTGGCCTCGCTCGAAGAGATGTTTTACGCGCAGCGGCAGGTGCAGCCGCCGCCGCTGATGCCCACGCAGGTGCAGGCCGAGGCGCCCGCGACGACGGCCGCCGAGCCGCCGCCGCTCGCGCCCGAAGTCGAGGCAGCACCGCCTCCGCTCGTCACCGAAGAGGTTTCACCGCGGCCGCTCGCAGCGAGCACCGAAGCCGATGCACCGCCGCCGCTTGCGGCGAACACCGAGGCCTACGCACCGCCGCCTTTGCCCGCGCCGGCACCCGGCTTCGAGGAACGGCTCGGCACGCGCTGGGTGGTCTGGATCGGCGGCCTCGCGCTCGCGCTCGGCGGCTTCTTCATGGTGCGCTATTCGATCGAGGCAGGTCTCGTCGGCCCCGGCGTGCGCGTGTTCCTCGGCGGGCTGTTCGCAGCCGCGCTGCTGGGCGCCGGCGAATGGTCGCGGCGCAAGGAGAGCATCTCCAACATCGCGGCGCTGCCTATCGCCAACATCCCCGCGATCCTCACCGCGGCCGGAACGGCCGTGGCGTTCGCGACCATCTACGCGGCCTATGCGCTCTATGGCTTCCTCGTGCCCGCCACCGCTTTCGTGCTGCTCGGCATCGTCGCGATGGGCACGCTCGCCGCGGCACTGTTGCATGGGCCCGCACTCGCGGGCCTCGGCGTGGTCGGCGCGTTCGTGACGCCGATCCTCGTCTCCAGCGGCAAGCCGGATTATTGGGCGCTCTATATTTATCTTGCGATCGTCACCGCCGCGAGCTTCGGCCTCGCGCGCATCCGGCTGTGGCGCTGGCTCGCGGTGACCACCATCGCCTTCGCCGTGCTCTGGATCTTCCCGGGTCTCGATACCAGCGAGCTGCAGGTCGCGCCGCACACCTTCCATGCGATCGCGGGCTTCGTGCTCGCCGCCCTCCTCGTGGTCTGCGGCTTCATGTTCGGCCCGACCATCGAGGACGGCGAGATCGAGCCGGTGTCGTCGAGCTCGCTTGGCGCCTATCTGTTCGGCGCGATGCTGATCGTGCTGTCGAGCGCGCATGCGGACCTTGCGCTGATCGCGTTCACGCTTCTCGTCGGCGCGACGCTGTTCGTCGCCTGGCGTGCGCCGGCGGCGACCGGCGCACTGGGCGCGGCCGCGGCAACCGTCTTCATCGTGTTCGCCGAATGGGCGGTGCGCGCCAATCCCGACATGCTGGTGCTGCCGGGCGGCCCGATCCCCGGCGTCGGACCGGTCGCCACCGACGGTTCGGTGACGCTGCATCTGGTGATGGCCGCGATCTTCGCTGCCGGCTTCGGCATCGCAGGCTTCCTCGCGCAGGGCCGCTCGAACTCGGCGGTCATTCCGGTGGTGTGGTCTGCGGCCGCCGTCGCGACGCCGATCGCGATCCTCGTTGCGCTCTACGCGCGCGTCGCCCATCTCGACCGCTCGATCCCGTTCGCGATCCTCGCGGTGCTGCTCGCCGCCGCCTTTGGCGCTGCGACCGAAGCGCTGGCGCGCCGCGAAGATCGGCCGGGCACTGCGACCTCTGTCGCGCTGTTCGCGACCGGCACGCTCGGCGCGCTGGCGCTGGCGCTGACCTTCGCCCTCGAAAAGGGCTGGCTCACCATCGCGCTGGCGCTGATGTCGCTCGGCACGGCCTGGATCTCGCTGCAGCGGCCGATCCCGGTCCTGCGCCGGCTCGCCGCCATCTTTGCCGCGATCGTGACCGCGCGCATCGGCTATGATCCGCGCATCGTCGGCGATGCCGTCGGCACCACGCCGATCTTCAATTGGCTGTTGTGGGGCTACGGCCTGCCGGCGGCCTCGTTCTGGGGCGCGAGCATCTTCCTGCGCCGCCGCGGTGACGATCCGCCGCTGCGCATCGTGGAGGCCGCCGCGATCCTGTTCACCGCGCTGCTCGCCTTCATGGAGATCCGGCATCTCGCCACCGGCGGCCGCATGACGTCGCCGCCCTCGCTGCTCGAATTTGCCCTGCAAGTCTGCGTCGCGCTCGCCATGGCGATCGGGCTGGAGCGGCTGCGGCTGAGGAGCCACAGCATCGTTCACAATGTCGGCGCGGTCGCGCTCACCGCGATCGCCGGGCTCATCAGCGTGTTCGGCCTGCTGATCCTGGAGAATCCGTGGCTGCTCTCCAGCGTCGATGTCGGCGGTCTCGTCTTCAACCTGCTGCTGCTCGGCTACGCTCTCCCGGCGGTGCTGATGCTGCTGCTGTCCTATGCGGTGGCCGGACATCGCCCCGTCGCCTATGCGAACACGATTGCCGGCGCTGCGCTGGTGTTCGCGCTCACCTATTTGACGCTGGAGATCCGCCGCTTCTATCACGGCCCGGTCCTGCTCTACGGCGCCACCACGGGCGCGGAGCAATACACCTATTCGATCGGCTGGCTCGGCTTCGGTGTGGTGCTGCTCGGCGTCGGCATTCTCGTCAACTCCGAGCGGGCACGGCTGGCGTCGGCCGCGGTGATCGCGCTGACGATCCTGAAGGCCTTCGTGATCGACATGTCGACGCTGACAGGCGTCTACCGCGCGCTGTCGTTCATGTGCCTCGGCATCGTGCTGGTCGCGATCGGGTGGCTCTACCAGCGCATCCTGTTCCGGCGGCAGATAGCACCGCCGCCGGCTCCGCAGGCGAGCACTTGAGGATCAAGCCGCGCGGACCGACTCCAGGAACTGCGCGACCTCGACTTTGAGCCGCGTGCTGTCGGTCGCCAGCGATTTCGCCGCCGACAGCACCTCCGTCGACGCCGAGCCGGTCTCGATCGCACCACGCTGCACGTCCGTGATGTTCATCGAGACCTCCTGCGTACCGACCGAAGCCTGCTGCACGTTGCGCGAGATCTCCTGCGTGGCCGCGCCCTGTTCCTCGACGGCGGCTGCGATGGCCGCCGCCACCTCGGACAGCCGCTCGATGGTGCCGCCGATCTCCTGGATGGCGCTGACAGATTCCTGCGTCGCGGACTGGATCCCGGAGACCTGCGCCCCGATCTCGCCGGTCGCTTTCGCGGTCTGCTCGGCCAGCGCCTTGACCTCGGAGGCGACGACCGCGAAGCCGCGGCCGGCTTCACCGGCACGCGCCGCCTCGATGGTGGCGTTGAGCGCCAGCAGGTTGGTCTGACCGGCGATGGTGTTGATCAGCTCGACCACGGCGCCGATACGCGATGCCGCCTGAGACAGCGCATTGACGCGGTCGTTGGTCCGCGTGGCCTGCTCGACGGCCTCTGCGGCCATCCGCGCCGAATCCTGCACGCGGCGGCTGATCTCGGTGATGGAGGACGACAGCTCCTCCGATGCGGACGCAACCGCCTGGACGTTGGTCGAGGCTTCCTCGGACGCCGCGGCGACCACGGTCGCAAGCTCCTGCCCGCGCTGCGCGGTGCTGCTCAGCGTGGTCGCGGAGGCCTCGAGCTCGGTCGAGGCCGACGACACGGTGCCGACGACCTCGCCGATCATGGCCTCGAACTTGCGGGTGATGGCGTCGACGCGGCGGCCGCGTTCGATCTTGGCCTCGGCGTCGGCCGCGGCGACTTCGTCGGCGGCCTTCTTGGCGATCAACGCCTCCTTGAAGATCTGGAGCGCATCCGCCATCGAGCCGATCTCGGTCTTCTCGCCGCGATGCGGCACCTCGGCGGAGAGGTCGCCTTCGCCAAGCGACTGCATCGGATGGATGATCGAGGCAATCCCGCGAGAAAAGTCACGCACGAGATAATAGGCGGCACCGATCGCGATCACGACCGAGAACACGATGATGCCGACCAACACGCGGAAGATCGTGGCGTAGCTGTCGGCCGCCTGCTTCGTCTCCAGCTCGGCGCCCCGGTTGTTCATCTCGATGCCCTTCTGGAGCAGCGGGTCGGCGGCCTGGGCCATCTTCGCGACCTTGGTCTGCAACAGCTCGTTGGCATCGGCCGGGAAGCGACCGACGCCCTTGCGCGACAGCGCCATGACGTCCTGCACCCCGTTCAGGTACTCGGCCCATGCCTTGCTCCACTGCTCATAGAGCGAACGCTCCTCGGCTGAGGTGATCAGCGGCTCGTAGACCTTGCGGGTCTGGTCGATGCGCGCCTGCAGCGAGGCGAGGCGCTTCTCGGCGGCTTCCTTGCCCTCGGCGGTGTCCTGCATCAGGTGCAGGCGCAGCGCGACGCGCAGCTCGTTGATATCGGCGCGAAGCGAGCCGAGCGCACGCACGCTCGGCAGCCAGCTCTCCGCGATCTCGACGGTGTGGGAATTGATACTCTGCATGGTGCCGATCGCCATCACGCCGACGCCGGCGAGCGACAGCACGAGGACCGACAACACGGTCAGAAGCTTGAACACGATCGACAACTTCGACATCACAGCAAATCCCGATGAGACCTAGCAACGCGCAAATCACCTGCGCCGCCATCGTCACGACGGACGACAGGGCGGAAGTCAGTTCAACAATGCTGGCTGATTTTTATCCCGTAAGATTGCGCTCATAGTTGCAAACAGGCGTTAACAGGAACCTACGTGAAACTACGGAATTCGCTGTCGCCGCCGTTATATGTTCCGCAATTATTGGTTGCAGCGCAGCAGACATCGCGCGACGCCACACCGGCGCACCGCGATGCGCGGCTCGAACGGAGCAACTGACGACCTCAGGCCGCCCGGACCGACTCCAGGAAGCGCGCGACCTCGCTCTTAAGCCGGTTGCTCTCCTGAGACAGCGATTGTGCTGCCGAATGCACCTGGGCCGACGCAGCCCCGGTCTCGCCTGCGCCGCGCTGGACGTTGCCGATATTGGCGGAGACCTCCGAGGTGCCGTGCGCGGCATGCTGGATGTTGCGGGAGATCTCCTGCGTCGCGGCGCCCTGCTCCTCCACCGCTGCGGCGATGGCCGAGGAAATTTCCGACATCCGCGCGATGGTGTCGCCGATCTCCTTGATCGCACCGACCGAATCCTGCGTCGCGGTCTGGATCGCGCCGATGTGCTGGCTGATCTCGCCCGTGGCCTTCGCGGTCTGCTCAGCGAGCGCCTTCACTTCGGTCGCGACCACCGCGAAGCCCTTGCCGGCCTCGCCCGCACGTGCCGCCTCGATCGTGGCATTCAGCGCCAGCAGATTGGTCTGGCTGGCGATCGTGTTGATCAGCTCGACCACGTCGCCGATACGCCCTGCCGCCTTGGTCAGCTCCGCGACGCGCGCGTTGGTGCGCTGGGCCTGCTCCACCGCGACGTCGGCGACGCGGGCCGATTCCTGCACCTGGCGGCTGATCTCCGAGATCGATGTGGTCATCTCCTCGCTCGCGGACGACACCGACTGCACGTTCGCGGACGCCTCCTCCGAGGCCGCCGCCACCGCCGTGGCGAGCCCGTTGCCGCGCTCGGCGGCCTGGGTCAGCGTATTGGAGGACGCCTCGAGCTCGGTTGCCGCCGACGACACCGTGTCGATGATCTCGCCGACCGCGCCTTCAAACCCGTCGGCGAGGCGGTGCATGTCCGCCTTGCGCCGTTCGCGCCCGCGCGCGTCAGCCTCGGCCTGCTCCGCACGCAGCCGCTCGGCCTCCGCCATGTTGGTCCTGAACACCTCGACCGCACCGGCCATCTCGCCAATCTCGTCCTTGCGCCCGACGCCGGGGACGGAGATCGAAAGCTCGCCGCGCGCCAGCCGCGTCATCGCGCCGACCATGCCGGACAATGCCTTCGAGATCGAGCGCTCCAGCACGAAGCCGACCACGGCGAGCACGACGACGGTGAGCGCGAAGGCGATCATCATCCACAGGCGCACGGCATCGCGCGTTGCGGCTTCCGCGGCGTCGGCCTGCTTGTACATGGCGTCGACGGCGGTTCGCACCTCGACCATGGAGGGTTCGAGCTCGCGGAACGTCTTCATCATGCTGGCGTCCAGCGCAGCGCTCTGCTGCGCGGTCTCGGCCCAGGCCGCGAACTCGGACTGGTACTTCTGGAGCTTGGCCGTGATGTCGTTCATCACCGCCGTCGGGACTGCGACCACCTCGATCGCCTTGGAGAATTCGATCGCGGCCTTCTTCACCTCGGCGATGTATTTGGGGTCGCGCCGCAGCATGAAGTCCTTCTCGTGCCGGCGCATCATCAGCATCCAGCTCGTCGTCCTGGGATCGTCGATCTCCTTGAGCTTCACCTCGATGTCGTGCACGGCGGCGCGGAGCGAGCCGGACAGGCCAAGCGTCTCGTTCAGCCCGAGTCTGGTCTCGGCCACGACAAGCGCCTTGAAATCCTCGGCATAGCGTTTGAAGCCGTCATGTGCCTGCCTGGTCTTGTCGGACAGCGCGCTCATGCCGCCGGCCGCCATCAACCGCTCGACCTGGTCGAAATCGCGGTTGATCGGTCCCATCAGCTCGGCATGGGCCTTGGCGTAGCTTTCGTTGCGACGCTGCTGAAAATTCTTCTCGTTGCGGCGCGCCTCCAGCATCTCGATCGTGAGCTGCTTGTTGAGGTCAGCGATCGCGCGGGCGCGGTTGGCAACGGTGCGGGAGGCGTCCTGAGAGAGGCTGCCGATCTCGTAGATCGCGCCGAAGACGACGAGGCCGACAAGGCCGAAGAGTCCGATCGCCATGACCTTGTGGGTGAGGCGAATGGAGAAGCCGCTCATTGAATGTGCTCCGATACGTTCGATACGCAATACAGGGAGGGCGACTCGGCACCCGAATATTGCGAGATCATGACTGCATCGGTTTTCCGGAAGGTTAACCGTGCAGACCTTCTCACCGCGGCATCGGCTGTGGACGCATGCGAACCGCCACGCGTCCTCGCGCGGCGGTTGCAATCGGCGAATGATGGGTGAGGACGGGCGCCCTCAGGCGGCGCGCACCGTGGTGAGGAACTTGCCGACCTCGAGCTTGAGGCGGTTGCTGTCGCCGGACAGCGACTGCGCAGCCGAAAGCACCTGCGACGACGCCGAGCCGGTCTCGCTCGCGCCGCGCTGCACGTCGGTGATGTTGGACGACACTTGATGGGTGCCTTCCGCCGCCTGTTGCACGTTGCGGGAGATTTCCTGCGTCGCCGCGCCCTGCTCCTCCACCGCCGCCGCGATCGCCGAAGAGATCTCCGACAGGCGTTCGATGGTGTCGCTGATGTCCTTGATGGCGCCGACCGACTCCTGGGTAGCAGACTGGATGCCGGAAATCTGCTGGCCGATCTCGCCGGTCGCCTTCGCGGTCTGCTCGGCAAGCGCCTTCACTTCGGAAGCGACGACGGCGAAGCCACGGCCAGCTTCGCCGGCACGCGCAGCCTCGATCGTGGCGTTGAGCGCCAGCAGGTTGGTCTGGCCGGCGATGGTGTTGATCAGCTCGACGACGTCGCCGATCCGCGTTGCCGCCTTCGACAGTTCGCTGACACGTTCGGTCGTGGTGCGGGCCTGGCCGACGGCTTCGCTCGCCACGCGCGCGGATTCCTGCACCTGGCGGCTGATCTCGGTGATCGACGACGACAGCTCTTCCGTTGCCGAGGCCACCGACTGCACGTTGGCGGAGGCTTCCTCAGAGGCCGAAGCGACCACGGTCGCGAGCTGCTGCGCGTGCTCCGCGGTCGAGGTCAGCGTCGTCGCGGAAGCCTCGAGCTCGGTCGAGGCCGAGCTCACGGTCTCGATCACCTCGCCGACCGCGGTTTCAAACTGATCGGCAAGCCGGAGCATGTCCTGGCGACGCTGCGCCGCGCTGCGCTGCTCCATCTCCTTCTGCTCGGCTTCCATCCGAATCTTGGCAAGGCCGTTCTCCCGGAACACTTCCGCGGTCTTGGCGACTTCGCCGACCTCGTCCTTGCGATCAAGGCCGGCGATCTCGACCTGATAGCGGCCGGCGGCAAGCTCCTGGAGCACACCGACGATCATGCGGATCGGCCGCGCGATGCCGTACTGACCGATGATGAAGCCCAACGCGCCGCCGATGACGACACCGAGGCCTGCGAGGATGATCAGGAAGCGTGACGTCGATTCATACTGCTCGCGCGCTTCCTTGCTCTTCTCCTCGACGCGCGTATTCAGCCGATCGGCGAGTTCGCGGATCTTGCCTTGAAGGTTCTCCGCAGCGGTCCTGCTCTTCATCGCGATGTCGCGCAGCTTGTCTGCGCTGTCGCTGAGCTTCGCCGACTTCTCGGCATCGACGGCCGCGAGCGTCGTGTCCATCTGGCTCTTGTAGGCCGAGAACGCCTCGCGCACGCCCGGGAGCAGCGTCTTGGCCTTCTCGTCCGGGGTCTGGCTGACCTCGTCGAAACGCTCCTGATACTGCTTGAGCTGGGCGTTGATGACATCACGCGCGGCGAGGCGATTGTCGTCACGCGGATCGAGCGCACTGCGGAATTCAGCGCGGTTCAGCGCGATGACGTTCTGGTTGGCGCGCGCGGCGAGCAAGGCCCGCTTGGCCGCGGTCGACATCACGTCGGCCTTTTCGCTGAGATCGCTGAGGGCGGAGACGCCAATCCAGGCGATCGCGGCACCGATCCCGCACAGCAGGAGGACGATCCCGAGGATCTTGCTCAGGATGCGGAAGCGGCCGAGAAAATGCATGACTGGAACCCTTTATGGACGTTGCCGCTCAAGCGGCTGAATTCCCATGAACTTCGTCCAAAACCATTCCGCTTCCCTTAACCACGTTTGCCGTAGAAACACGGAGCTTTCACCGCGATCGACGCCGCTCTTGCATTCCGAGAGTTGCGCAGGGAGCAAGGCTCTCCCTGCGGTTTTGGTCAGGCCGCGCGAACGGTACCCAGGAACTTGCCGACTTCGAGCTTGAGGCGATTGCTGTCGCCGGACAGCGACTGCGCCGCCGCCAACACCTGCGAGGACGCCGAGCCGGTCTCGCTTGCGCCGCGCTGCACGTCGGTGATGTTGGACGACACTTGATGGGTGCCTTCCGCGGCCTGCTGCACGTTGCGAGAGATTTCCTGCGTCGCGGCGCCCTGCTCTTCGACCGCAGCCGCGATCGCCGAGGAGATCTCCGACAGCTTCTCGATGGTGTCGCTGATGTCCCTGATGGCGCCGACCGAATGCTCGGTCGCGGCCTGAATGCTGGCGATCTGCTGGCCGATCTCGCCGGTCGCCTTCGCGGTCTGCTCGGCGAGCGCCTTGACTTCGGAGGCGACCACGGCAAATCCGCGGCCCGCTTCGCCGGCGCGCGCGGCCTCGATCGTGGCGTTGAGCGCCAGCAGATTAGTCTGGCCGGCGATGGTGTTGATCAGTTCCACGACGTCGCCGATCCGCGTCGCCGCCTTCGACAGTTCGCTGACACGGTCGGTCGTGGTGCGGGCCTGGCCGACCGCCTCGCTGGCGACGCGCGCAGATTCCTGCACCTGGCGGCTGATCTCGGTGATCGACGACGACAGCTCCTCCGTTGCCGACGCCACCGACTGCACGTTGGTGGAGGCCTCTTCGGAAGCCGCCGCGACCACGGTGGTGAGCTGCTGCGTGCGCTCCGCGGTCGAGGTGAGCGTGGTGGCGGATGCTTCAAGCTCCGTGGAAGCCGACGACACCGTACCGACGATCTCGCCGACGGCGCCTTCGAAGCTGTCGGCGAGCTTGCGCATCTCGGACTTGCGCTGCTCGGCCGCGAGCTGATCCTGCCGCGACTTGGCTTCCGCGTCCTCCCGCGCCTTCTGTTCGGACACGATCTTGAATTTTTCGACGGCACCGGCGACTTCGCCGACCTCGTCCTTGCGGCCGAGGCCCGGCAGCACCACGGAGAAATCGCCGCCGGCGAGCTTCTCCATCGCCGCCGTCAATGCGCGCATGGGCCGCGCAATGCTGAAGACGGAGAAGATGCACGCCCCGATCAGAACCAGCGCGACCAGCACGCCGGCGACGAACGAGGTCCGCGCGACGGACGCGGCCTCAGCTTCGGCTTCGGCGCGGGCTTCGGAACTCTTCTGCTTGGCAAAGTTGATGATCTCGTTGGTCAGCTCCGATATCTCTTCGTTGATCGGCGCCAGCATCTCCTTGCGGATGCGGTCGACCTCGGCCACGAGCTTTGCGAGCGGTGCTGCCGCCTCGCCGTCCTTCTTCGCGCTCAGGGCGAGCTCCTGCTTGCGGATCGCTTCGATCTGCTGTTGCCCCTTGCTGAAATTGCCGACCAACACGACCAGGCGGTCGATCCGCTTGTGATTCTCCGGCGAGCGCGACAGCTTCGCCATCTCGTCCGCGAATTTCAGGGCCGCGGTCTGCCGATCGTTGAAATAGGTGACGGCCTTCTGCAACTCGGCCGGCGACGTGGAGCTCAGGATGTCACGAATGCCGATCTGCATCCCGCGGACCGACGCTTTGGCTTCCGCGGCGCTTTGCGCGATCGACTGCTGCCCCGATGCCCCATTGCTGAGCTTCTGAACCGCAGCGTCGCCGTTCATCTGGAGGACGATCATCAGCGCGACGAGCGCGATGGTGAGTGCCGAGGTCACAGCGAGCTTGGTGCCAATTCGCAGGTTCTGAATGAACATCATCGACATAATCCCCGGATACGCATTGCCGCGCCGACGCGCGTGAACAGTCCGGGAAGGCTAACCGCGAGGTTACTCATTAACGTTAAGGGTGGCCGCGGCAGCCTGGGTAGAAATACTGAAATCGTGCTTAAACTACTGCAGTTGCGCACTTTTCACGTGCAATGAAACGGAACTCGCGGATTTGCACGCGCTGGCGTCCGTTAACGGTTGCCCGTTCGCGGTCATCAGCACACGGTCTCACCGACCAGGCTGACGCGGAAGACCGGCTTCTTGTTCTCGTCGAGCAGCTCCATGCTCCACTTCGCGTTCGGCTTCAGGTTGCGCGCGATGCTGCCGAGCAGGTTGGCGCAGACCTCGCTCATCTCGGCCCAGGCGGCGGCGCGATCCTCGAACTCGTACGGCTGGTCGGCGGCGCCGGAATAACGACCGGTGCTGATGCGAAAGAAATACAACGACATCGTAGAATCCTTGCACCCCCCGGCCCTGCGCAAACTGGGACGCGAGTCGCTACCAAGGCATGAAAGCCGCCGTCCGTATGACTACGGCGCGGCGGCTTGGTGACCGATGAATATTTTCAACGACAAAATGCGCGGGCGGTCCCGCGCAGCCAGCTCACTGGGTCGAGCGGCGCAATTCCAGCGGAGCGTCGTTCCTGGCTGGCTCCGATTTGGCTTCGGACTTCACCGGCTCGAGCCGGCTGCTCTCGACACGCGGCGTCTCGACGCGCGCGGCGACTTCAGTGTTGGACGCAGCGACCGAACCGGTGCGCTCCGAAGAGCGCAGCGAACGCGGACGCGCCACGGCGCGGGCCATCAGCATCTGATTGCCGCCCTGGTGGTGGAAGTCGCAATAGGCGAAGCCCATGCCCGACACCGAGCCCCGGAAGCTGCGATCGTCGGTCTTTTCCAGGTTGAAACAGGGCTCGAACGGAATGCCCTTGATCGAGGCGCAAACGTTCTGCCCACGGATCTGGAGCGTGTTGCCGGGCAGGCGGAGATGCTTCACCGGGCCTGCGCCCGAGAACTGCACCGCGCCGGCGGCGCCGAGATCGTCCAGGATGCGGCCTGCGCCGCGGGTGCCGTCGAAACAAGTGAAGGCGAACACCTTACCGGCAACGAAGCGGCGCGCCTCGTCGGCGTTCATGCTTCCTGCAATGGCCGGCGCAAACGTCGCTGCCGCCGTGACAGCCCCCAACACAATACGCGCAAGCATGCTCAACTCCGAACCAACCCCAGCGCGGGCGATGCCTTATCTCTTTACCCGCTGCTTACCATACTAACCAAGGCAACATTGAAGCAGCTTGGTTGGTAAAGTCTGAACGCCGTTAGACAATTTTTACCACGATGCGGCCGCGGACCTGGCCGGCAAGGATTTTCGCGCCCCATTCCGAAACTTCCTCGAGCGGAATTTCATGAGTAATTTCAGATAGTTTTGTCCGATCCAGATCCGAGGCCAGACGCTGCCAGGCGGCTTTCCGCGGCTCGATCGGGCACATCACGGAATCGATGCCGAGAAGGCACACCCCGCGCAAAATGAAGGGTGCGACAGAAGACGGCAGGTCCATGCCGGCCGCCAGGCCGCACGCCGCGACCGCGCCGCCATACTTCGTCATCGACAGGAGATTCGCGAGCGTGGTCGAGCCGACGCTGTCGACGCCGCCGGCCCAGCGCTCCTTGGCGAGGGGCTTGGCCGCCGCCGACAATTCATTGCGGTCGATGATCTCGGCCGCACCGATCTCTTTCAAATAGTCGGCTTCCGAGGCGCGGCCGGTCGAGGCGATGACGTGATAACCGAGCTTCGAGAGCACGGCGGTGGCGACCGAGCCGACGCCGCCGGCCGCGCCCGTCACCACCACAGGGCCGCTCTTCGGCGACAGGCCGTGCTTCTCCAGCGCCAGCACAGACAGCATCGCGGTGAAGCCGGCGGTGCCGATCGCCATGGCGTCACGCGCCGACAGGCCCTGCGGCAAGGCGACCAGCCAGTCGCCCTTGACCCGCGCCTTCTCGGCATAGGCGCCGAGATGGGTCTCGCCCATGCCCCAACCGGTGCAGACGACCTTGTCGCCCGCCTTCCATTGCGGATGGGCGGAGGTTTCAACCGTGCCGGCGAAATCGATGCCGGCGATCATCGGGAAGCGGCGCACCACCGGCGCCTTGCCGGTGAGCGCGAGGCCGTCCTTGTAGTTCAGCGTCGACCATTCCACGCGGACCGTGACATCACCGTCCATCAGTTCGGCGTCGTCGAACTGCGTGAGTGCGGCGGTGGTGCCCTTGTCCGCCTTGTCGATCCGGATCGCCTTGAATGTGGCCACGACTGAACTCCCTGGACTTGTTTCAGGGGATGTTTAGCCGATCAGGCAGGCTGCGCAACCGCTCGCTGAACCGGTTTCTCCACGATCGGAAGATTGATCAGCGCGGAGAGCACGCCGAACAGGATCGAGAGCCACCAGATCGGCGTATAGGAACCGAACTTTTCGAACACGATGCCGCCGAGCCAGACGCCGAGGAAGCCGCCGACCTGATGGCTGACGAAGGCAAAGCCATAGAGCGTGGCGAGCCAGCGCGTGCCGAACATCAGCGCCACTAGCGCCGAGGTCGGCGGCACCGTCGACAGCCAGGTCAGACCGGAGACCGCGCCGAATGCGATCGCCGAGAACGGCGTGATCGGGAACGAGATGAAGGCGAGCGTCGCAAGCGCGCGCGTGAAATAGATCGCGGAGAGGATGTAGCGCTTCGGCAGCGAGTTCTGGAGATAGCCGACGCTCAGCGATCCCATGATGTTGAACAGGCCGATCGCCGCGATCACCCAGCCGCCGGTTTGAGTCGAGATGCCGCGATCGACCAGGAACGCCGGCAGATGCACGGTGATGAAGGCGAGCTGGAAGCCGCAGGTGAAGAAGCCGAGCACCAGCAACACATAGGAGCGATGGCCGAAGGCTTCGGCGAGCGCTTTCGTAAAGGTCTGCTCATCCGCCGGCGCCGCGTTGGCCGTGGTTGCGACCGGCGGCGTCGAGAGCGCCAGCGACAACGGGATGATCAGCAGCATCAGGAAGCCGAACACGGTGAGCGCCTGCTGCCAGCCGAAATTGTCGATCAGTGCGACGCCGATCGGCGCGAACAGGAATTGGCCGAACGAGCCCGCCGCAGTGCCGGCACCGAGCGCAAGGCCGCGCTTCTCCGCCGGCAACAGCTTGGTGAAGGCCGACAGCACCAAGTTGAACGAACAGCCGGCGAGACCGAAGCCGACCATGACGCCCGCGCCGAGATTCAGCGACAGCGGCGTCGAGGAATAGCGCATCAGCAATAGGCCGCCGGCGTAAAGCAGCGCGCCGACGCACATCACCCGGAATAGGCCGAAGCGATCGGCGACGGCGCCGGCAAGGGGCTGGCCCAATCCCCACAGCAAATTCTGGAAAGCGATCGCGAGACCGAACACGTCGCGGCCCCAGGCGAATTCGTGGCTCATCGGCTGCACGAAGAACCCGAGCGCCGAGCGCGGCCCGAAGCCGAGCATGCCGATCGCACAGCCGCAGAGAATGATGATCGCCGGGGTGCGCCAGGAGGAGGAACGCGAGTCCGGACCGAGTTCGCCCGCTTGAGTGGACATGGGTTCCTCATCAGTCACTGGCGGATCCGGGATAGGCAACCGCGAGTCACGCGTTTAATGCAGATGCATGAAGATCCCAAGTCAAAAATGATTGCGTTCCACGAAGGGCTGCCCATCGCGGCCCTCTCCGACGCGCCGAGCGCGATTTGACGGGAATGTGTGCGGCCGGGGCTAGCGGCCAGCTCGGGCGCGTGTTATCTTTGATTTACTCAGATTGAGTATATGTGAGCTCTAGCGAAACCCACCGGCCCTCTCGGCCGGATTTCTCAGACCCTATATATACTCGCATTGAGCATAATTAGCATTCACGGGAGGCTTCGATGCCCATCACTGGAATTTACGGCCCCGACGACTTTGCCAACCGGCCGCAGGGCCAAGTCCCCGCCCCTCCGCGCGCCATAGCAGCGCGAACCGGCCCCGCGCTGCCGAAGCCCTCACTGGAATGGACTGCGGACGTCGAGCGGGCCACTGCGCCGCTCTATGAGCGCGTGAAGCACGTGATCCCCCCGATCGAGTGGCCGCTGATGGCGCCGACGATCAAGGCAATCAACGAGCTGAAGCAGGCCCGGGGCGCGGTCATCCTCGCGCACAACTATCAGGCGCCGGAGATCTTTCATTGCGTCGCCGACATCGGCGGCGACTCGCTTCAGCTCGCGGTCGAAGCAACCAAGGTGAAGGCCGACATCATCGTGCAATGCGGCGTGCACTTCATGGCGGAGACGTCAAAGCTGCTCAACCCGGACAAGATGGTGCTGATCCCGGATAGCCGCGCCGGCTGCTCGCTCGCGGACAGCATCACGGGCGCGGACGTTCGCCTGCTCCGCGAAAAATTTCCGGGCGTACCGGTCGTCGCCTATGTCAACACCTCCGCAGAGGTGAAGGCGGAGGTCGACATCTGCTGCACCTCGTCGAACGCGGTGCAAGTGGTCGAGAGCCTGAACGCACCGACCGTGATCTTCCTGCCCGATCGCTACCTTGCAACGTATGTCGCCTCGAAGACCGACGTGAAGATCATCGCCTGGAAGGGTGCCTGCGAGGTGCACGAACGCTTTACCGGCGAGGAGCTGCGCGCCTATCGCGAGGCCGACCCGTCGGTGCAGATCATCGCGCATCCCGAATGTCCGCCTGATGTGCTGGCGGAAGCCGACTTCACCGGCTCGACCGCGCACATGATCAACTGGGTGCGCGAGCGGCGGCCGCGGCGACTCGTCATGATCACGGAATGCTCGATGGCCGACAATGTCCGCGCCGAGCTGCCTGATGTGGAGATGCTTCGCCCCTGCAATCTCTGCCCGCACATGAAGCGCATCACGCTCGCCAACATTCTGGACAGCCTGCTCACGCTTGGCGAGCAGGTCACGATCGACCCCGCGCTCGCGGAACGCGCGCGGCGCTCGGTCGAGCGGATGATCAATCTGAAGAATTGAGAGTGAAGCATGCAAGACAACATCCACAATCTCACCCGCAGCACCGATGACGTCGTCATCGTCGGCGGTGGCCTCGCCGGACTCTTTTGTGCACTGAAGCTCGCGCCGCGGCCGGTAACGCTGATCTCGGCCGCCCCGCTCGGACAGGGCGCGTCGTCCGCATGGGCGCAAGGCGGCATCGCAGCGGCCGTGGCTGAAGGCGATAGCCCGGAGGCGCACGCCGCTGACACCATCGCCGTCGGCGGCGGTCTTGTCGACGAGGCGGTCGCACTCGGGATCGCGCGCGAGGCCGCGCCACGAATCCATGACCTGCTCGCCTATGGCGTGCCGTTCGACCGCGACCTCGAAGGCCAGCTCGCGGTCGGCCGCGAGGCCGCGCATTCGGCGCGGCGCATCGTGCATGTGCGCGGCGACGGGGCCGGAGCCGCGATCATTGCGGCGCTGAGCGAGGCCGTGCGCCGCACGCCGTCGATCCGACTGATCGAAGGTCTCGTCGCCGAAGCGCTGTTGACCGAGGACGGCGCGGTCACGGGTATTCAATTGCGCGAGGCCGGCAATCCCGCTGCACGTCCGCTCCTGCTTGCCTCTCGCGCGGTGGTGCTGGCGACCGGTGGCCTCGGCCATCTCTATGCCGTCACCACCAACCCGACTGAGGCCAGCGGCTCCGGCCTTGCGATCGCCGCGCGCGCCGGCGCCGTGATCGCCGATCCCGAGTTCGTGCAGTTCCACCCCACCGCCATCATGGTCGGCCGCGATCCGGCGCCGCTGGCAACGGAGGCGCTGCGCGGCGAAGGCGCGACGCTGATCAACGGCGATGGCGAACGTTTCATGACGGCGCTCCATCCGCTCGCAGAGCTCGCGCCGCGCGACATCGTGGCGCGCGGCGTATTCGCCGAGATCGCGGCCGGCCGCGGCGCCTTCCTCGATGCCCGGCAGGCGCTCGGCACACGCTTCGCCGACAAATTTCCGACCGTGCATGCAAGCTGCATCGCGGCCGGCATCGATCCCGCCACGCAGGCCATCCCGATCGCGCCGGCCGCGCATTACCACATGGGCGGTATCGCGGTGGACGAGCGCGGCCGCAGCTCGATCGACGGGCTCTGGGCCGGCGGCGAAGTGTCCTCCACTGGCGCGCATGGCGCCAACCGGCTGGCGTCGAATTCGCTGCTGGAGGCCGTGGCCTACGCCGCCCGCATCGCCGACGACATCGCCGGCCGCGCGATCCCCTCACCTGCCCGCCTTCCCGATGCGTTGGTGACGTCGCGCGGCGGCACGCCGGACGCTGCCGACGTGAAGCGGTTGCGAACGATGATGAGCGCGCATGTCGGCGTGATCCGCAACAGTGATGGGCTTGCGGAGGCCGTGCGCAACTTCGCCGCAGTCGAACGCGGGCCCGCAAGCATCGCTCTCCGCAACATGGCGGCATCAGCCCTGCTCGTCGCGGCTTCCGCGTGGAGGCGGCGCGAAAGCCGCGGCGCGCATTTCCGCTCCGACCATCCGGCGGATGTCCCCACGCTGGCACAGAGAACGATGACGACGCTCACGGAGGCACGTGAGATCGCGGAGCGCCTGAGCGAGCGTCCGCTGCCACGCACCGCCCGACCGATGATCGCCTGATGGAGTTCCCCATGATCACCCCGACGTCACTGCTCTATCCCGACGCCTTCCTGTCGCCGCTTGCGATCGACGAGGCCGTGCATCGCGCGCTCGACGAGGATCTCGGCCGCGCCGGCGACATCACCTCGCTTGCGACGATCCCGGAGGCGACCAAGGCGCAGGCCGTCCTGGTCGCCCGCCAGTCCGGCGTGATCGCCGGCCTGCCGCTGGCGCTGGCGACGCTGCAAAAGCTCTCGCCCGACATCGACGTGCGCGCGCATGTCCGCGACGCCGCACGGGTTGCCCGCGGCCAGCACGTGCTGACGATCACGGGCCCGGCGCGCGCCATCCTCACGGCGGAGCGGACCGCGTTGAATTTCGTCGGCCGGCTGTCGGGCGTCGCGACGCTCACGGCCGACTACGTCGCGCAGACCGAAGGCACGACAATGCGCATCTGCTGCACGCGCAAGACCACGCCGGGATTGCGTGCGCTGGAGAAATACGCCGTGCGCTGCGGCGGCGGCTTCAACCACCGCTTCGGGCTCGACGATGCGATCCTGATCAAGGACAACCACATCGCGGTCGCCGGCGGCATCGGTGCGGTGCTGGAGCGCGCCCGCGCCCATGCCGGTCATCTCGTCAAGATCGAGATCGAGGTCGATACGCTCGCGCAATTGCGCGAGGTGCTCGGCACCGGGCTCGCCGATGCCGTGCTGCTCGACAACATGGACCTTGCGACGCTGCGCGAGGCGGTGCGGCTCAACGAGGGGCGCCTCGAGCTGGAGGCATCCGGCGGCGTCACGCTGGACTCGATCGCGGCCATCGCGGCGACCGGCGTCGACTACGTCTCATCCGGCGCGCTGACACATTCGGCGCCGAATTTCGACTGTGCGCTGGATATCGAGGCGTGAGCCACACCGTCGTGGCCGGGTTGTCCCGGCCATCCACGCCTCGCCTCGCAACACAAAGAACGTGGATGCCCGGGACAAGCCCGGGCATGACGAACTTCCGTGAATGATTACCTTCGCTCGCTCACGCCCATCTCGGCGGAGCTCTTGGCTTCCTGGGCGAGCTCGGCAGAGAGCGCGGCGGTCTGGGCCGGGGTGCCCCAGCTCGGTTCTTCGCTGCCGTCGCCCCAGGCGCGCGGGCGATAGAAGGTGTGGACGCCGGTCTTGTACATCTTCTTCATCTCGGCGACCCAGGACGGACGCACCCAGTAGGCGTGGTAGTGCGTGGACTTGCCCACTTCGGGCAGCCAGATCTGGCCGTCGAGCATCGCCTTCGAAATCTTTTTCGCGCGCTCCCACATCTCGGGCTCGCGGATCACGTCGGCATTGTTGTCGCAGGCGAAGGTGAACTGACACGCCAAATGGCGGTGCTTGTTCTGATAGACCGCGCCGCACACGGTGTCCGGATATTTGCCGGAGAAGACGCGGTTCATCACGACTTGCGCAACCGCCATCTGGCCGCGCACGGCCTCGCCGCGCGATTCGAAATAGACGGCTTCGGCGAGACACTTCTCGGCCTTTGCGCGCGACTTGTCGTCGAGCGCGAGCCGCTCCGCCGGCGATCTGGCGCGCTGGTTGTCGGCGTTGACCTCGCCCTTCGGCGCGACGCTCTCGCCGCTTTCGATGTCCCTGGCGATCTCGGCCGACGGCGGCGACAGCGCGGCCGTCACCTTCATGTCAGGATCGGGCATCACGATCAGCGGCTCGGCGCCGGGCTGCCAGCTCTCGATGCTCTCGAGATTGCCGCCGAGCGAGGAGCTCCCGAAAAACAGGTTCGAGGTCTTGACGCGGAAGGGATCGCGCGGCGCCACGTCTGGAAGGGTCGCCTGCTTCAGCGCCTCGAGCGGCTGGACTGCGAACGCGCGCGCCGCGTCACTGGCTTGTGGCGGATTGGCATATTGCGGCAGCGGCGGCGCACGCAGCGCTTCCTGAAGCTCAGGATCGAGCGCCGCCGCGGACTCCGGCGACATGATTTGTGGCAACGCGGCGGTTTTGGCGCCGAACACCGAGCTGTTCGATGTCGCGGGATCTTGCAGCGCCGGCGCGGCCGATGGTGCGCTCGTCTCGGGAACCTGCGTGGGTGTGACGCTTGCGAGGCGATCCCCCTTCATGGAGCGATCGACCTTGGGAAAATCGGCGGCCTGGTAGCGCGGCGGCGCCTGAAGCGCAGGATTGCGGCTGATCGCGCCGGTGACGTCGCGACCATCGAGGCTCGCGAGGCGAACCATCGCGCTCTGCGGAAGCGACGTGCCGATCGGACGGGAAAAGCTGTAGGTGGCGAGCTGGATCGAGGACGCGGCAGAGAACACCTGCTTCTGCCAGCGCTCGGCGACGCCGGGCTGCCGCGCCAGCAACGACGCGATATCCTGATAACCGGTCTCTCTCGGCATCAATGCGAAGATGCAGAGACCGATTCCGAAGGACGCGAACCGCGCGCCCTTCGGATGGTTACGCAACACTGACATCGACACGCTCACGCTACGCTTACGCCAGAAAAATCGAACCGCAGTACGTCCGTACAATTCGATCTTTATCGTCAATATCCAATTTAGGTTGCCGGGGCGTTAATCGGCGTTGCGCGTGCGGCACACTCAAGCGATTGCAGGTGTTTTCACGGGCAATGATGCACGTTGGTAAACGCCGCCTCTCGTAAAGCGGTAAACATTCGGTCAACGCGAATGGTGAAGGAACTCTTGCGCGCGCGTCTCATTACGGGACGCGGGGGGCTCCATCGTTTACGGGAACCACGTCCCGCAAACACCGCTGTCATGCCCCGGCTTGACCGGGGCATCCAGTACGCCGCGGCTTCTCGATTCAATCACTGTTGTCTCGGAATACTGGGCGGATTCAAACGGTCGTCGCAACACCAGTTGTTTTCACTCATAACAGCAATTCGTCAAGCGCCTCCGCCGGCGTTTTCCAGCCTAGTGTCTTTCTCGGACGGGCATTGAGGGCCGCTGCCACAGCGGATATCTCGTCGGCGCTATGGATGCTGAGGTCTGTGCCTTTCGGGAAGTACTGTCGCAGCAACCCGTTGGTGTTCTCGTTAGTACCGCGCTGCCAAGGGCTTTGCGGGTCGCAGAAGTAG